>JAHDEU010000071.1 GCA_020628635.1 Hellea sp.
GAACTGCTCGACTTCGGAGAAGGGCAGGTAGCCTCCGCCCGTCCATGGCGGGGCGACACCGGCCCAGTTCAGGCCGGCCTGGCGGTTAATCTGCTCGCGATTAGCAAAGCGTGCGCCGAATTGCACGGAGTCGAACCAGCCATCATTGTCGAATTCATATTCGACATCGGCGCGAAGCGCGTAGGCGTCACCCTCATTATCGCGGAATTCATCGGCCGCGTAGAGGAAGTTGGAGTTGGCCGGATCAGCCAGCGTCGGCGTAGCACCGACAGAGCCCGCGCGCAGGAAGCCATTGGCGCCCGGATTGTTGGCCGGGTTCGGGATCAGGGAGACGTACGGATCGTCCAGGTCGGCGTTCAGGATGAAGTCCGAGAAGAAGCGCGTGCCGCCCCAGACCCGGTCACGGGTGAACTCGGCCGTGGTGATGTGGCCGTCCAGTTCGACGAAGAGCTGGTCGGTTGCACGGTATTTGATGTTCAGCGACAGGTCATCCGTCTTGGACTCGTCGACATTGCTGATGGCCAGCGTCTGGAACGGCGCGCCCGCGGCACCCGTCCAGTCACGCAGGTTGTTGGAGATCAGGCCGCTTTCGAACAGGCCGTTGACGGCGCGTGTCTGCTCGCAGACCTGCTCGGCGGCGTTGGGGTCGTTGGAACCGTTGCACTGCGCGATACCGGCCGAGGTGAACGGCGTCGTGGTGAAGCCATCGGCGAATTCGTACTGGAAGGCGCTCTCGCCGTCCGGGATGAATTCCAGCGTGCGCTCGGCGCCCGCCGCTTCGTTTTCGATCAGCGAGTATTTCGCGGTGACCAGCAGGTCGCCCGAATTGTCGCGCCACTGGCCGGCCACATAGTAGCTCTGGCGGTCGCGGTCGACTTCGTTGGAGCGGAGCTGGAAGCCGCCCGGCACGGCGATGATGTTGTCCGCGCCGTCGAGGCCGACGACCCGGCCATCGGTGATGCCGACGGGCACGACCTGGGCGATCTGGAAGCCGTCGAGGCGGGATTTCAACTCGGAGTCGGAAAAGGAACCGATGATGCCGAATTCACCAGCATCCGTGTCCCAGCGATTGCCGAGGATCAGGGAGAAGTCGGGCGACACCTCTTCGCGCAGATCGGTATAGGTGCCGTCCAGCGTGGCCACGGCGATGACGCCGGGGCGGTCGAAGGGCTCGAGCGTGCGCAGGTTGATCGTGCCGCCAATGCCGCCTTCGATCTGGTCTGCGGTGTTGTTCTTGAACACGTCCACGGCGCCGATCAGCTCCGGCGGGACCGTGCCGAAGTCGAGCGCGCGGCCGCCATTGGCGGTGAACGCGTCGCGGCCGTTGAATTCGGAGCGCACCAGCGTCAGGCCGCGGATCAGGTTGCCGCCGCCTTCGGGGGACGGGAAGTCGCCGCCATTATTGTCCGTCAGGTCGAAGCGCTGCGCCACCACGCCCGGCACGCGGGCGAGGGCTTCGGCGACCGAGAGGTCAGGCAGTGTCGAGACGTCCGACGCCGTGATCGAGTCGACGGCCGTGTCGGCGTCGCGTTTCAGGTCGCGCGCTTCCTTCAGCGAGGCCTTGATGCCGGTCGCGATGACTTCGTCTTCGTCATTGGCTTCGTTGAAGTCTTCGCTGATGGTTTCGGACGAATCCTGCGCCATGGCGGCAACGGGATTGAGTGCCAGAACGGCGATGATCGCCGATGTGCTCAGCAGCGAATACTTGCCGAACCGATCGATAGCGGTGGTGGTGTCTTTGTTCACTTGAGGTCCCCTCGACTCTGTCGTGTTATGTGCAAATCGGACTTTTGCGCCCGAATTAGTCCGTCGCCTACGCAAACATTGACAACGCTGTCAAACCGAAAACTGCTATGGACCGCGCGGTCCCGATGCACTCGCGGAGTGCAGACCGGGTGCATCTGCGCACTCGGGATGGACGCGCGCGGGCCATCAGGACATAGACGCCACAAAAGACGAGACAGCCAGCCGCGACGACGCGCCCACGCGAAAACGGGCTCGAACTGCGCTAGCGGGCGGCAAGTCGATTTCGCAAGGGGAAGGCGGGACATGGGCATCACACGCATCTGCATCCTGGGCGGGGGCACGGCGGGCTGGATGACGGCCGCCGCTTTGTCCAACAAATACAGCAGCTTGGGTTTCGAGATCACGCTCATCGAATCCGACGCCATCGGCACGGTCGGCGTCGGCGAGGCGACGCTGCCGCACATCCGCATGTTCAACCAGGCGCTGGGGATCGACGAGGCGGAATTCATGCGCGCGACCCGCGCGACCTTCAAACTGGGCATCGAGTTCTGCGACTGGGGCCGCCTCGGCGACCGCTACATCCACCCGTTCGGCGATTACGGCGCGCCTGTGGACGGGATCGAATTCCACCATTTTTGGCTCAGGCTGTTGCAAAACGGTCACACTTCTGAGCTGGACGACTTCTCCTACCCCGTTCTGGCGGCCGAAGCGGGCAAGTTCCGCATGCCGGGACCGGACGTGTCGCGGATCGGATCCAATTTCGGCTATGCCTATCAGTTCGATTCCGGCCGCTACGCCAAGTTCCTGCGAGGATATGCGGAAAGCCGCGGCGTCACGCGCATGGAAGGCCGGGTGGTGGAGGCCACGCGCGACCAGCAGAGCGGCGGCATAGCCTCGGTGACGCTTGACGACGGGCGCAGCGCGAGCGCCGATCTCTTCATAGACTGTTCGGGGTTCCGCGGCGTGCTGATCGAGGGGGAGCTGGGAACGGGCTATGAGGACTGGAGCCGCTGGCTGCCGTGTGACCGCGCCCAGGCCGTGCCCTGCGAAGCGAGAGGCCCCTCCCTGCCCTATACCCGCGCGACCGCGCGCGAGGCGGGCTGGCAATGGCGCATCCCGCTGCAGCACCGCACCGGCAATGGCTATGTCTATTGGAGCGAATACATCTCCGACGACGACGCCACCCAGCAGTTGATGAGCACGCTGGAGGGCCCCGCCACGGCCGATCCCAAACAGCTCTATTTCAAGACAGGCAAGCGCAGGAAGCTGTGGAACCGCAATGTCGTGGCGGTCGGCCTGTCGGGCGGCTTCCTCGAGCCGCTGGAATCGACCTCGATCTACCTGATTCAGGAAGGCATCACCGCGCTGATCGAGCTGTTCCCGACGAGTGCGGACATGGAGAGAGACGCGGCGGAGTATAACCGACGCATGGATCTGGGTTTCGACCGGGTGCGCGATTTCCTCTTGCTGCACTATGTGGCGACGCAAAGGGACGACAGCCCGATGTGGCGCTATTTCCGCGAGATGGAGCTGCCGGACAGCCTGTCGGAGAAGATCGAAGCGTGGAAATCGCGCGGCTATGTGCAGCGCTATGAGCACGGCGTCTTCCTGCCGCCCTCCTGGATCGCGGTAATGGCGGGCCAGGGATTGATCCCGCAGGGCCGCGACCGACGCGTCGATGCGCGGCCCATGGCGGACGTCATCCAGATGACGGACAGCATCGCAAAGCAGAGCCACGCAGCTGTCGCATCCACGCCGGACCACGGCGAGTTCCTGAAGCGCTACGGCGCGGTGGACCCGTCAATCATGGACGCCGCCGAGTAGGTCATGGCGGCCTCACCCCTGACATCGATTGCCGTTCTGGGCGGCGGGCTGGCGGGCGCGTTTGCGGCAGCAAGGCTGGCGCGTGCCCTGCCGGACGACATCGCCCTGACGCTGGTCGATGTGTCGGGCGCGGATGGGCAGGACCTCTTCTTCGGCACGGTCACCACGCCGGCCGCCTACAACGCCATGCTGGGGCTTGGGCTGGGCGAGCCTGAGATCATGCCGGGGACCGACACGACGTTTTCGCTCGGCACGCAATATCACTGGGCAGGCCGGGAGTGGGTGCAGGCCTTCCACCAGCCGCTGCCCGTCCTGGCGGGCGTGCAGTTCCACCAATATGCGGCGCGCGCGCGTAAGCCCTACCCCGACTTCGTCATGTCCGTCGCGGCCGCGCGGCGCGGAGCCTTCGCCCATCCGCCGGAAGGCCAGACAACACCGCTCGCCGAGCTGGAATATGGCTACCATTTCCTTCCCGCGCAGTGGGCGAAGTTGCTCACGGACAGCCTGCCCGCGCGGGTCGAGCGCGCCGCGGGCAATGTGGCGTCCGTCGAGGCCGAGGGCGAGACACTGAGCGCCGTGGTGCTGGAAGGCGGCCGAACGATCAAGGCCGACCTTTTCATCGACACGGTGGGCGTTCGGGACAGGACGGATGGAGACTGGAGCGGCGGCGCGGTGGTCCATGCGCAAGAGTCGCTCTCGCCCGCGCAAGGTCCGACCGGCGTGGTGCGAACGCTCCGGCAGAAGAATGATGGCTGGATCGCCACCACGCCGCTGAGGCGCGGAACCCACTCGCTCACGCTCGGCTCGGACGGCGCAGACGGCACGGGGCTGACGCTCGGCCGCAGGGAGCAGGCCTGGGTCGGCAATGTGCTCACTTTTGGTCTGAACGCGACCGCCGCCTCCCCGCTGACGCCCGCGCCGATGAGCCTGCTCATGCGCGGGGCGGATAGCCTGGCCGAGCTGGTCCCGTTCACGACGGAGATGCGCGTCGAGGCGCGCGAATATAACCGCCGCCACCGCGACGACTTCGACCACGCCTTGCTGTTCGAGCGGGCCTTCCACCCGGACGCGCACCACCCGCCCCGGCTCGCCCACAAGATCGAGCAGTTCGAGAGCCGCGGCGCGCTGGTGCAATATGATCTGGAGCCGTTCGAGGCGCCGGACTGGCTGCTGCTGCATCTGGGCATGGGGCGCGTGCCCGCCGCGCGCGACGTGCTGGCGGACCGGGTTACCGACGCGCAGCTGCACGGCCAGCTTGCGACGATGCGTCGGGCTGTGGAAACGGTCGCCGCCAAGCTACCACCGGCCAAGGTCTATCATGACGGCCTGTTGCGCTATCTGGGGAAACGGAATGGCTGACGTTCTGAAGCACATCGTCATCGTGGGCGGCGGTTCCGCCGGCTGGATGGCGGCGGCGGCCCTGTCGCGCGTGCTTCCGCCGGGCACGGTGCGCGTGACGCTGATCGAAAGCGATTCCATCGGCACGGTCGGCGTGGGCGAGGCGACCATTCCCGACATGATCAATTTCAACGCCCTGCTCGGCATCGACGAGGCGGAGTTCCTCAAGGCCACCAACGGCACCTACAAGCTGGGCATCGAGTTCCACGACTGGGGCCGGCTCGGCGAAAGCTATCTTCACCCCTTTGGGTCCCACGGCGTCGACATGCAGGGCATCGACTTCCACCAATACTGGCTGGCCGCCAAGCGCGCCGGCGCGGCCGAGGATCTGCAGGATTACAGCCTGTGCGCGGTCTCGGCCAAGCGGAACAAATTCGCCCTGCCCGCCCGCGATCCGCGCAGCGTGCTGTCGCACATGCGCTATGCCTACCATATCGATGCGACCCGCTATGCGCGCTACCTTCGCGACTATGCGGAAAAGCGCGGCGTGGTCCGGCGGGAAGGCAAGGTTGTCGATGTCGCCCAAGACGATCACGGCATCACCGCGCTGACGCTGGAAAGCGGGCAGGTGGTCGAGGGCGATTTCTTCTTCGACTGCACGGGCTTTCGCGCGCTGCTCACGGACAAGGCGCTCGGCGTGACGTTCGAGGACTGGTCGCACTGGCTGCCGTGTGACAGCGCGCAGACGGTGGCGACCCGCCGCGAGGGCCCGCTGCTGCCCTACACGAAAGCGACGGCCAAGACCGCAGGCTGGCAATGGCGCATCCCGACCCAGCACCGCACCGGCAATGGCCACATCTACTCGAGCCGCTTCATGGATGACGACGAGGCCGAGCGGATCCTGCTGGACGGCCTAGACGCGCCCATGATCGGCGAGCCTCGCAAGATTTCCTTCCGCACGGGCCGGCGCGAGGCGATGTGGACCAAGAACTGCATCGCGCTGGGACTGTCGGCCGGCTTTCTGGAGCCGCTGGAGAGCACGTCGCTCTACCTCATCCAGGAGGGGATTTCGAAGTTCATCTCGCTCTTTCCGACGGGCGACGTGCCGGACGTGGTGCGCGACGAGTACAACACACAGCTGCGCACCGAGTTCGAGCAGGTGCGCGACTTCCTGATCCTGCATTACGTCGCGACCACCCGCGACGACAGCCCGTTCTGGAACTATTGCCGCACCATGGATGTGCCCGAAAGCCTGTCCCGCCGCATCGCGCTGTTCCGCGAGGCGGGCCGCATCTTCCACTACAGCGACGAGCTGTTCTCCAAGCCGTCCTGGATCGCGGTGTGCGTCGGGCAGAATGTCGTGCCGGAGCGCGTCGATCCCATCGTGGCGAGCCTGCCCGCGCAGCAGGTCAGCCACAGCCTCGCCTCCATGCACGCCGCCATGGTCAAGGCGGCCGAGGGGATGCCGACCCACGAAGCCTTCCTCGCCCGCCACGGGGCGGCGATCGACAAGACGGATATGCTGGCATGAGTAGAGCTATCCGCAAGATCACCATCCTCGGTGGCGGCACGGCCGGTTGGATGGTCGCAGCGGCTCTCTCGCGCCTGATCCCGCAGGGCTCGATGGAGATCGAGCTGGTGGAGTCCGAATCTATTGGCACGGTCGGCGTGGGCGAGGCGACCATCCCGCACATCACCTATTTCAACCGCCTGCTCGGCCTCGACGAGGACGAGTTCGTGCGCAAGACCAATGCCACCTTCAAGCTCGGCATCGAGTTCGTGAATTGGGGTCGGCTGGGCGAGCGCTACATCCACCCCTTCGGCGATTACGGCGTGTCGATGGAGGGCCTGCGCTTCCACCATTTCTACCACCGCTATGCCTCGGCCAAGAACGACGCGGATGTGGACGATTACTGCCTGCCCATCCTGGCGGCGCGGGCGGGCAAGTTCCAGCGCCCGACCAACACGCCCAATTCGCCGCTGTCGTCCATCACCTACGCCTTCCAGTTCGATGCCTCGCTCTACGCCAGGTTCATGCGGGAGTTTGCAGAGGCGCGCGGGGTGGTGCGCACGGAAGGCCGCGTGACGGACGTGACGCTGGACGCCGAGTCCGGCCATGTCCGCACGCTGACCTTGGAGTCCGGCCAGACCATCGACGGCGATCTCTTCATCGACTGCTCCGGCTTTCGAGGGCTGCTGATCGAACAGAATCTGGAGGCGGGCTACCAGGACTGGAGCCACTGGCTGCCCGTCAATCGCGCCGTGGCCAGGGCCTCCAAATCCACCGGCGAGCCCCTGCCCTATACCCGCGCGACGGCGAAGTCCGCGGGCTGGCAATGGCGCATCCCGCTGCAGTCGCGCGTCGGCAACGGCCATGTCTATTGTTCCGACTTCATCTCGGATGACGACGCGCTGGCGAGCCTGAACGCCGACCTCGACGCGGACCCGATCAGCGAGCCCAACTTCCTGCGCTTCAAGACGGGCGTGCGGCGCGAGCCGTGGAAGAAGAATGTCGTGTCGCTCGGACTGGCGGCGGGCTTCCTCGAGCCTCTCGAGTCGACGTCGATCCACCTCATCCAGACGGCGGTCGCGCGGCTGATGGCGCATTTCCCGAACCGAGACTTCATCCCCTCCAACACGGATTTCTACAACCGCAAGACCCTGGAGGAATACGAGCAGGTCCGCGACTTCCTGATCCTGCACTACAAGGCCACGACCCGCGACGACACGCCCTTCTGGCGTTATGTGCGCGACATGGCCGTGCCGGACACGCTGACCGAGCGCATGCGCCAATACTCCGAGACCGCCCATCTCTACCGCGAGGACAACGAGGTCTTCGGCGAGACCAGCTGGTTTGCCGTGATGCACGGACAGGGCATGCGGCCGAAGACCTACCACCCCATCGCCGACACGCTGCCGGGCGAGGTGCTGTCCCAGCGCATGGAGCAGATCGGCGCGGTCAACCGGCGCTGTCTCGACGCAATGCCGACACACCAGGGCTTCATCGACCGGTTTTGCAAGGCGGGCTGAATTCCGCTAACATGCGGGCGGGGTTCAGTGTTTTCATTCGAAGGAAGATCCTATGCGCCGCACTGTTTTCACCGCCCTGATGGGCGCGGCTTTCACCCTCGCCTCGCCCGTCTTCGCGCAGGACAGCACCACCAACACCGGGGAGGACGAGGTCATCGCCCGCGGGTCCATCCAGACCGACCCGGCCATGAGCGCGTGGAATGCGGGCGACTACGCGACCGCCGAGATCGAGTTCGACCGCAACGCCTTCTGCGCGCTGCGGGTGGAGCGGGGCTTTCGCGCAGGTGTCGAGAGCGCGCGCGAAAGCGCATTCCGGGCCGATGACTTCTCCGCACAGTCCGCGCAAACCGCCACCATCAACGGTCCGGGCGTGGGCGGAGGGTCGGTCAACATCGTCGATAGCGCCAGCGGCGTTGCCGGTTCGACCTTGAACACGCAGTCGCTCGACCGGCGGGAGGACGCCACCAAGCGCACCTGCGAAAACCGCGGCTTCCAGATCTACATGCGCGGCATGTCGCAGCTGAAGCTCGGCAAAACGGACGAGGCCAAGCGCTCGCTGGAGCAGGCCACCAATCTGAACCGGCAGCTGTTCGATGCGCATTTCCGCCTCAGCCTGATGGAATACCAGTCCGGCGACATCGACGCCGCCGCCAAGGAGGCCCGCGCCCTGCGCCGCATCGCCAAAAAGTGCCGCCGCTGCAACGCCAAGGAGGAGATCACGGCGCAGCTCGCCTATCTCGACCAACTGCTGGGCTCCACCGGATAAGGCCGCTGGAAAACAGACTTGGCGAGTGGGGCCGGAGGGCGCTATTCAGCCGGCATTCAACCGTTTCGGCAT
>JAHDEU010000072.1:0-6624 GCA_020628635.1 Hellea sp.
TCCCCACCGCGGTCATGCAACCTCCTCGTGAACAGGGACGATGGGGTGAGGGTATTGGATGGGGAGTAGGGGTGGATGAGTTTTCCGAGATGTCCAGCAAACGTGGGGTCTGCGAGCCGCTTTGCCGTGGACGTATCCCGCTACACCGGGCCATGGGCAGGCCGATCAAGTCGGCCTGAGGCGAAATATTATATATACTCACCTCTCGCCGGCTTGACCGGCGAGCCCATGGCCCGATGTTTTAGCACTCCTCTATGGTCCAGCGTCCCCTCGCCACCCCGCTGCTACATTCGCTTCGCTCACTCCCACAGCGCGGTCGCCAATCGCGTCGCGGGCATTCCGCCCGCTTTGGCTCATATCCCCCTCTGGGGAGGTCGGAGAAGGGACGACCGCCCCCGATTTAACGCCTTGGTAACGACGATCCGCCCATACTGCGCGCGGTGGGTTTTGCCTGCTGGGAGGCTGTGAACCATGAAGACTTTCGCGATTGTGGCGGGTGCCGCTCTTGTTTTGACGGCCTGTGCGACGAGCTCAGGTCGGCGGGTGGTCCAGGTGAGCGAACCCGCGCCGATCTCCGCAACGGCGGTGAACTACTCCTCGCTCGAAGCATCCGCGGCGTGTGACACGCGCAAGATGCGCCGCCGCGCGCTGGACGACGATCCGCTCAACGACATCGCGTCGATCACCGTGCAGCGCGAGCTGTCGCCCGGCCGCCGCACGGAAACCGATCTGGACGTGAACTGCCGCGATTACTTCGCCCGGCAGCTGGGCGGAGGTGCGCCGCGCATCGTGCGCGGGGCCGCGCCGTCCGAGCCAGTGGTCATCGTGACCCGCGCGGACACCGTGTCTGCTCCGGCCATCGAAGTCCGCCGCACCGCGCCAGCGCGCCGCATGGTCCGCGTGCGCCGCGGCGACACGCTCTACGGCATTGCGCGCGACCATTGCACGGGCTGGAAGACGCTGGCGGAGGAAAACGGCCTGAGCAACGCGCACAGGATTTCGCCGGGCGATGTGCTCTATCTGCCGGCGGGGGCGTGTTAGGGCCTGACAGCCATCGGCCCATATCGCTGACATCCTTGATCCTGGAAATTGCGCAAGCCGCCGTCAGGTGATGCGAATGGGCCCCGGATCAAGTTCGGGGACGGAGTGGCGAGAGAGCGACATGTGGCCTCCTGTCGCTTACCCCGTGCGCCGGGGGTGACGGCGGTCCATGGTTGCTCCCCGCGTTATGAAGGGAGCGGGCAGATGCGGCGCAGCCTCATTCGACTTGCACCGCATCCTTCCGCGCCCTAGCTCGGCGGTGTGACCGAACCCGCTTGCCAGATCTACCTCATCACGCCGCCGTCCATTGCCGATGTGGACGCCTTTCTGCCCACGCTCGAAGCCGCCTTGCTGGCCGCGCCCGTCGCCTGTTTGCAGATACGCCTGAAGGGCCTGGAGGATTCAGCGCTGGTTCAGGCCGCGCAGCCTATCTCGGATCTGGCTCAGGCGATGGGCGTGGCGTCCATCCTCAATGACCGGCCGGATCTGGCCAAGCGGATCGGGGCGGACGGGGTGCATATCGGGCAATCCGATATGGACTATTTTTCATCGCGCGAGCTGTTGGGCGGGGATGCCATCATCGGCGTGACCTGCCACAATTCGAAACAGCTCGCCTTTGACGCGGCGAGCGCAGGCGCGGACTATGTGGCGTTCGGGGCGTTTTTCGACACCCCCACCAAGACGCCCGACGCGCGCGCAGAAACGGAGTTGCTCCAGTGGTGGCACGAAGCGATGGAAACACCGGTGGTCGCGATCGGCGGGATCACGCCGGACAATGCGAGCACCGTCATACAGGCTGGCGCGGACTTCATCGCGGTCAGCTCCGGCGTGTGGTCCCATCCGGATGGGCCGGAAAGCTCGCTGCGGCAGCTGCATGCGCTCTGCTCACAACCGCGCCAGCCCTAGCCGACCCGACCCTTCCCGCGCCTCTTTCAGCCCCTGGCCAAGCGAACCCCGCGCAAGTCTCCGCCGATTACGAAACCGCGCTGGCCGCGTTCGAGGCGGGCAACCTCCCGCGCGCGCTGCGCCTTGCCAAGGCGTCCGCCGATGCGGGCAGTTCGGACGCTGCCGTCATGGCGGGCTACATCCTGCGCTCCGGCGATGCGGGCTCTCCCGACCTGTCTGCCGCGCGCCGCTATTACGAACTGGGCGCCGCCCGCGGCCATCCGGACGCGCTGGTCGCGCTGGGCGAGATGGGCCTGGCGGGCGAAGCGGGTCTCACCGACCGGGACGCCTATGCCTATCTCACGCGTGCGTCGGACGCCGGCCGCACGGACGCGACCCGCGCGCTGGCCGAGATGGCGCGCACGGGGCGTGGCACGAACGCGTCCGTGCAGACGCAGCGCGACATGCTGCAGCGCGCATCTGACAGCTTCGACACGGACGCGACCAAGACGCTCGCCGACACCTATTTCGAGACGGACCCGCAAAAGGCGCTTCAGCTCTATGAGGACGCGGCCCAGGCCGGCCATGTCGAGGCGGCCTATATCGCCGGCGTCATGTATGCGGAGAACCTGTCCATTCGCCCGGATGAGGAGCGCTCCGCCTATTGGCTGGGCCGCGCCGCGCAGGCGGGACATGCGGCCGCGCAGGCCGACTATGGCTTGCTGGTCTATCAGGGCGCGGGCGTGCCGCGGGATGAAGCCGGAGCCGCGGACCTCTTCCGCCGCTCGGCCGAAGGCGGAGACAGCGAGGGCATGTTCCTCTACGCCTTCACCCTTGCCAAGGGCGAGGGGCTGGACCAGGACTTTGGCGAGGCCTATTACTGGCTGCTCAAGGCGGGCGAAAGCGGCGTGGACAGCTACCAGTCGGACCGCGACGTCTTGCGCCAACGCCTGGAAGACAATGTCGATCCGGCTATTTTGGCCGAGGCGCGTGCTAGGCTGTAAGGGGACGTCATGGGCTGTTGGAAACGGGCACTCATCGCGGGCAGCGCACTGCTCCTGAGCGCCTGCGCCTCCGTTCCCCTGACCTCCCTGCCCAAGCTGATGTCGCTGGACGCGGAGACGATCGACCCCGCCAATCTGGAGCTCGCCGTGCTCCATTCGGACAATGTCGGCATCACGCCCGGCACCGCCAAGCTCAGCATAGAGCTGACGGATGAGCGCTCCGGCAACACGATCACGACCGACCAGCTCATCGACACGCCCGTCGCCGCGCTGCCACCCGAGCTGCGCAAGCGCCTGAAGCCCGGCTATGACGTGACGCGCTTTTCCGTCTCCGATGAGGCCGCCGCCGCGCTGATCGACTTCCGCGCGCGCGCCGTGGAGATGCGCGAGCGCAGCGGGTCCAAACCCAAGGGCACCTTCTCCGCCTCCACCGGCTTCTGCTCGCCGGACGGCTCGGGCGTGCCGATTGAGCCGATCGAGTTCACCATCTTCATCCGCACAAAGCCGGAGCAGAATTTCTTCAAGCTGTTCAAGACGCAGACGATGAGCTTCGCGGGCGTGGAAGGCGCGGAAGAGGGTTTTCGGCCCTGCCCGGAGGTCGAAACGGACGCGGTGGGACCGTTGTAGGGTTTGTCTCGGCTCTGTGGGTTGCCGAGACTGCGGCGCGCCCTCCTACCCCGCTGCGTCGTTTGCTGGCGCAATCTTCCACAGCACGGCCCCCTCCCCCTCGAACGCGTCAGCGCTTGAGGGTCGGAGAGGGGACAAGTCCAGGAAACCGCGCCTCGCGCGCTCTTCCACCGCGCCCCTCATCACATTTTCCGTGCATCCCTACCCATCCTCTGCCCGGCCGCCTACAGCCCTCCCATGCGCCGCCTCTTCTCCCGCAACATCTCCGCTCTGCTGCTGCTCATGACCATCGGCTTCGTGCTGCTGGCCGAACTCCTGCTGTTCATCCCGTCGCTCGCCAGCTTCCGCCAGGAGGGGCTGGAGATGCGCGCGCGGGCCGCCGCACTTGTCGCCGAGAGCCTCACCGGGTCCGACTCCGCGTCCGGCATGTCGCGCGAGGCGTCGGCCATGCTGGCCAAGCAGTTCATGGCGCAAACGGATGCGGAGTTCCTCGCCGCATTCCAAGACGGGCGCACGGTGCTGGTCCTGGGCAGCCCGCCCCAAGGCACGGTCGCCATCGTGACGGATTTGCGCGAGGGCTCCGAGCTGTCCTTCATGGCGACGGCCATGGAGTTCTTCGCCAGCGGCGACGCCTACCTGCGCCTGATCGCGCCGTCCCCGGTCGAAGGCCAGGACCGGCTGGAAATGCTGATCCCCTGCGCGGCGATCGGCGCGGAGCTGCGGGCCTATGCGGGGCGGATCGCGCTGCTGTCCATCCTGATCGCTTTGTTCGTCGGCGCGCTGATCTATCTCGCCATGCTGCGACTGATCGTCAGCCCGGTACGCAAGCTCGCCGCCGAGATGACGGCATTCCGCGAAGCGCCCGAACAGGGGCGCCGCGGGCCCGCGCCGGCCCTGACGCGCGAGGACGAGATCGGCCAGCTGCAGCGCGAATTCCGCGAAATGAAGCAGAGCTTGCGCGCCGCCTTCCGCCAGCGCGAACGGCTCGCCGGGCTGGGCCTGTCCGTGACCAAGATCAACCATGACCTGCGCAATGTGCTCTCCACCGCCCTGCTCATGGCGGACCGGCTGTCGCTCTCCGACGATCCGCAGCTTGCCGAAAT
Organism: Hellea sp.; assembly: GCA_020628635.1. Taxonomy (GTDB): domain Bacteria; phylum Pseudomonadota; class Alphaproteobacteria; order Caulobacterales; family Maricaulaceae; genus Litorimonas. The sequence goes on from JAHDEU010000072.1 coordinate 4,661, forward strand.
GGGTGAGCGCCTGACCCGCACCGTGGAGCGCGGTGTCGGGCTGACCGAGGAGGTGCTGGAATATAGCAGCGCGCGCGAACCCGAACCGGTGAGCGAGCGCGTCTCGGTCCGCGCCGTCTGCGACGAGGTGGCGAGCGAACTGCGCACCGCTTTCCCGCGCGTGCGGGTGATGCGCGACGTGCCCAACATCTCGGTTTCCGCCGATCCCGAGCAATTGCACCGCATCCTGTCCAACCTCGCGCGCAACGCCGCCGAAGCCATGGTCCATGCGGGCACGACCAATCCGCAGGTAAAGTTCGCCGCAGAGTCCGTGGGCGAAACCGTGATCCTGACCATTTCCGACACGGGCCCGGGCCTGCCGGAGAATGTCGAGGACCGGATATTCCTGCCATTCACCCGCGGCACGCGCGAGGGCTCCACCGGGCTTGGCCTGTCAATCTCCAAGGAGCTGGCGGAAGGGATGGGCGGCTCGCTGGAATTGATGGAGACCGGCGAGCACGGCACGTCCTTCATCCTCGGATTGCCCGCAGCCGCGTAGGGGCGGAACCATCCGGCGCGCCAGCCCTTGCGCCCGTATGGAATTGCTGCCCGACCTGCCCCTCTACGCCCGCATCGCGGTGGCGACCGTGCTGTGCTATCTCTATGTCATCGTTCTGGTCCGGCTGTCGGGCAAGCGCACGGTCGCGTCGCTGACCAGTTTCGACTGGATTCTCAACGTGGCCGTGGGGAGCCTGATCGCGGTGGCCATGACCAGCCCTGACAAGTTCTGGGAGACCAATTTGTCCATCGCGCTGGTCGTGGCGCTGCAGTGGATCGCATCGAAGCTGGCCTTTCATTCACGCGCGGTCAGCAGGCTGGTGACGGCCGAGCCGACCCTGCTGGTCCACCAGGGCCGCTTCATCCGCGACGCCATGGCCCGCGCCCGCGTCAATGAGGACGAGATCGCCACGGCGCTGCGCGACGCCGGGCTGACGCGGCTGGAAGACGCCGGCGCGGTGATCATGGAAACGGGCGGCAAACTGTGCGTGCTGTCCGCCGAAACGCTGGAGGGCACGCGCGAGAGCGATTTCGCCCTGCGCGAGCTGCACGGCTTGCCGCTGGACGTCGAAGTGACGTGAGGCGGGAACCTTCGCCGCGCCCCAGTCGCTAGGCCCGGCATGGAACATCTCAACGACCTGCCCATGCTCATCCGCGTCGCGCTGACCGTGGGGATGACATTCTTCTTCATCATCGGGCTCGTCCGCCTGGCGGGCAAGCGATCCGTTGCGCGGCTCAACAGTTTCGACTGGATCGTCAACGTCGCCATCGGCAGCCTGTCGGCCACGGCCGTGACCACGCCCGACAGGATGATCGAGTGCTGGGCCGCCATGACCTGCTTTGCCGGGCTGCAGGTCTTCGTCACGCTGGCCACGCTCCATAGCGACCTGTTCTCCCGCGCGGTCAAGGAGGAGCCGAGCCTGTTGGTCAATCAGGGCAAGCTTGTGCGCTCCGCCATGATCCGATCGCGCGTCAATGAGGACGAGATACTCGGCGCGCTGCGCGCCGCCGGGCTGGGCCGGTTGGAGGACGTCGCCGCCATGGTGATGGAAAGCCAGGGCACCATCACGACCATCCCCAACTCCGCCATGCCGGAAGACTGGGTGAGCGCGGACGACTCGGAGCTCCCGCCCGCCCTGGCGAATCTGGGCAAGCCGGCGGGGTTGAGCGTGGGGTGAGGTATGTGGGCAGATGATGGAAGGCTACTCCGTCACCGCCCAATGACGTGAAAGGCCCCGGCCACACTTTGGACTATCTGGGGCCGAGGACGAATTCCCTATTTATTATTTAATCAATTAACTTAGTCCCCGGCCTCTCTTTAGACTATCTGGGGCTGGGGCCTTTCACGAAATCACTCAATGGCGGATGGTGTCGCCTCACTCCATTTGCAACCTCGAGACAACTGCAAAAATTTCGCTCATCCCCGC
>JAHDEU010000072.1:6724-8722 GCA_020628635.1 Hellea sp.
GCGGGGATGAGCGAAGAAAGAGAGATTGCGTTTGTATGAGGAAAAGGATGTGAGGAGAAAAGTTAGCTGCAACCAGTTCGCGCCTACCGCACCACCTCCACGGTCCCTTCCCGCCGCGGATCCGCGCCGCCGACGAGTTCCCCGTTCTCCAGCGCGATGATGTGCAGCCCGCTGATCTCTCCTTTGGACCGCACCACGTCGTGGCCCAGCTCTTCCAGACCGTCGATGATGGCAGGGTCCATGCCGAACTCCTGCGCCGGACCCGCGCGTTGCGGCTCGTCGGTTTCCTCTTCCGGCAGGCCCTTGGCTTCCAGCCGCACGCGGCCGTTCCGCGCGATGACGTTGGGCAGCTGGATCGCGTCCTGCGGGGACAGTTTCCAATCCACCATCCCGACCACCGTCTTGGCCGTGTAGGCGAGGATGGAATTGCCGCCCGGAGAGCCGGTCGTAAACGCCAGCTCCCCACTGGGCGCGAACACGATATGCGGCGCCATGGAGGAGCGCGGGCGCTTGCCGGGCTGCACGCGGTTGGCGACCGGCGCGCCCGTGTCGTCCGTCGGGCGGAAGGCGAAGTCGGTCAGCTGGTTGTTGAGCATGAAGCCGCCCACCATGCGCTGGCTGCCAAAGGGCGCTTCCACCGTCGTCGTCATGGACACGATCAGCCCGTCGCCATCGACCACCGTGAAATGCGACGTGCCCGGCACTTCGCGGGTGGAATCAAGCCCTGCTCCGCCCAGCTCTCCGGCGGTGTATTCGGCCAGCGCGGCGTCCGTTTTGATCAGCCCGGCGCGGCGGCGCAGGTAAGCCTTGTCGAGCATCTTCCCCACCGGGACATCGACGAAGGCCGCGTCGCCGACATAGCGGTCGCGGTCCGCATAGCCCAGCTGCGAGGCCTCGATGAAGCGGTGCCAGCCCAGCACCGTGTCGGGTCCGGTCGCGCTCATGTCGAACGGCTCCAGCGCGCCGAGGATGGCCTGCACGCCGACCCCGCCGGAGGATGGCGGCGGTGCGGAGCAGAGGCGGTAGTCGCGATAGGTCGAACACAGCGCCTCGTGCTTGAGCGGCTGGTAGGCGGCGAGGTCGGCCAGCGTCAGCCCGCCCGGCCGCGGCTCCTCGCGCGTCTTGTCCACGATGGCCTGGGCAAGCGGTCCCTCCAGCAGGGCGCGGGGGTTCTGCTGGATGGCCCGCAGGCTGTCCGCATAGGCCGGGTTGTCGCGAACGAACCCTTCCCCGATCGGCCGGGCCTTGTCGCCGTCGATGAAGAAATAATCGCGCGCATTGGCATCGTTGTGCAGCACGAAAGCCCCCATGCGCGACACAAGGTTCGCCATGCGCGGGCTGACCACAAAGCCCTCTTCGGCCAGCTCCAGCGCGGGCTCCAGCGTGTCCGCCCATTCCAGCTTGCCGTAATCCGCATGCGCCATGCCGAGCATCGCCACCGCGCCCGGCGCGCCCGTGGAACGCCCCGAAGCGATGGCATCGAAATAGCGCAGCGGTTCTCCGTCCTCGTTCAGGAACAGGCTCTCGGTCGCCGAAGACGGCGCGGTCTCGCGCCCGTCATAGGCCCATGTCTTTCCCGTTGCCGGGTCGTGCAGCACCATGAACGCGCCGCCGCCCAGCCCCGAGCTCTGCGGCTCGACCAGCCCGAGCACGGCCTGCACGGCGACTGCCGCATCCACCGCCGAGCCACCCGCCCGCAGCACCTCCGCGCCCGCTTCGGACGCCAGCGGGTTCGCCGCGACCACCATGGCGGCGCCGTAGCCGGCCGGTGTCCTGGCGGGCTCCGATGTCTCCGATTGGCCGCAGGCGGCGAGCAGAAGAGCGGAGGAGAGTAGCAGGGCACGGGTCATGCACGCGCTTTGGACCGGGAGGCCGGGCTTGGCAAAGGGGATTTGGGATGACTGGGGCGGGACCAGTTCGAAAGGCAGCATGGATGTCCAGCCGCCACCGCGCTCGGCCGACAGTTCAGGCCATGGGCTCGCCGGTCAAGCCGGCGAG
>JAHDEU010000073.1 GCA_020628635.1 Hellea sp.
AAAGTTGGAGTCATCTGCACGAAATGCTTGTTCTCTGAATTAAGAATTAACCCACGCAGGGAAATCTTTGCCTCTTTATATAAACGCTCGCCGCTAGTGTTGACAGCACAAGCAAGGAAAACATCGCCTTCTTCCTGCTCATCGACCTTTAAGAACAGGAGAGACAGAAAAGAAGACCGATGTATGTAAAGGGCGGGGCCATCAAAGTAGTCTAGAACTTCTGTTGGCTCAAATTTCTGATTATCCATTGCCGGTCACCAATGGCTTTGCATGCAACTTGAGGCGCTCCTTTAACTCCGATGTATTGGTAGGCCAGTAGGTGTAGTGCTCCTTCTGCGTACCACCGGGTGTATGCTTCACTGCCCCCTCGCCTGGATGCACATTACCTTTAAAGATAAACTTCTTCCTTAGAAACGGAAGCTTATTTCGAGCATACATTGCCGCGTCTTCGGTTTTCCAGACTGATAAGCCCCAGACATTGCAGCAGTCATCGGAGGGCGCTTGTTTGCCTCGTTCAGCCCTCGACTGCATGTCCCAATCTATCGGCACATCCCCTTTGCATGCTCTAAAAAGCAGGGTCACCTCTTGGACCTCGGGAAGGGGATGGCATTCGTCTGGTATGTTTTCGTTATACACCTTCTGCGGCCCTTAGATTGTGCTTCCTTGACGCACATCTCAATCCTAGCGCGCTTTACACAGCTGTTTACAACCCGCAAACTGAATTCACATTTTGAGATTCAACGAAGTTATGCTCTGGCGCTTTGTCAGAGTTCCTTCTCAAGCGCGGGATACAATTGTAGGTTTCCGCTTCCAAATCCTCGCTGACCAAAGCTTGCAGACAATATAGAGCACCCAAATCAAAGACTCTTTAGGCCGTCCTCGCCCGAGCCACCCCCACCCCACACCTCATAACCCCAACCAAAACCCCAACCTTTTCAACGCCCCGCGCTTTTCCGCGGCAATCGTATCCCCGCCCCTTGCGCCATGCCCCATAACCACACCTGTTCGTCACGGACGCGGGGTGGTGCATAGGCCTCGGAGGTGGCGGATGGGTGTTTGGGCTGTGGGGGTGAGCGGGGAAGCGTTCCTCGCCTTCGCGGGCTTCGTTTGGGAGCCTCGGACCCTCCGCAGTGGTGCGGCCTGCTCTTATGCACGGCAGGCTCGCGCTCTCGCTCTCTCGCCCGTGTGTTTCGCTGGGGCTATCCCCGTGCGCGCGCCATGGATGGTGCTGGCTCCAACGCTTGGGGCTGGGCCTAGGCCGTGCGGGGTGTGTTCGATCGGATCATGCGGGCGGCGAGAGGGTTTCCAGGCTCCCCCGCGCGGGTCTGACCTGTCGTAAATCTGGGTATGTATGTTCCTTGTCGCCCTCGATGGGTGCAAGGCCCGCGCCCGCGTCATTCTTCATGACGCCGCTTGATGACTGGCCGTGGGCGCGATCCCCGGTGGGACGTGGGCGGCTGGATAGAAGGGAGTGCGTAGGGGTAAAAACTCCTCCCCTTTGAGGGGAGGTGGGCCCATGAGCGAAGCGAGTTGGGGTCGGAGGGGTAAGGTGTCTCGTCGCTAGACCTAAGTGACCTTACCCCTCCGCCCGTCGCTTCGCTCGGGCACCTCCCCTAAGAGGGGAGGAGTTTTGGAATGGCATGCTGCCCCTACGTCCTTCTCCCTAAGCACTACTCACTACTCACCTCCCGAAAGGCCCCGCCATGCGCAAATCCTCCACCCGCACTTCTGCCGCCTTTGTCGAGCAACGCTGCCGCGCGACCTATCGCCTGCGGGAGCGGGCGCGGGAGGCGGAAGGCTATGCGCGGTTCTGGCTGGAGTGGGCGGCGCGGGTGCTGGAGCTAACGCGCGAGCGGCTGTCGGAAATGCGGGCGCGCACAGAAGAGGCCGAGGATGCGGAACGCGACTTGCGCCGGGCGGTGCGCGACGAGCGGGCGGCGCTGACCCGCTTCATCGAGAGCCCGGAATGGGAGCGCGATCTCTATGTCATGCTGCGCCACCGCTTGCGGGCCGCGCAGCTGGGCTATCGCTGGAAGCACCGGGCCTGCGAGGCGTGCGGCGGCTTCGGGCAGGACTTCTACGACGTCGCCTTTATCGACGAGATCCGGGCGCTTGAGAGCGAGCACGGGCTGGAGCCGGCGGACACCGCCCTGCGGCGCGGGGCGACCCATTATGCGGACCCGCTGCACTGGCCGCGCGTGCTGGGCACGGTGCCCCGGCGCTGGGACGAGGACGAGGCCGGCGGGCCGCGCGTGGGTTATCTGTGAGGGGCGGCAGTCTGTTAAGGGGAAAAGATTGCGCCGCCCGGCCTGTCGGCGCGTTCGGGGCACTGAACGGGCTGGCAGGCCGGAGCGGCGCAGACGGTCTGAACGCAGGCGTGGACCGCGCCTCCAACATGAACACATGAGCAACACGCAACACCCTACATTCTGGCAGTCGGTTGCGGCAATCTGGCGCGAAAGCGGGCTGAAATTTATACGGCGATAAGGCCGAGCTGCACGGCCCGCACCACCGTGTGGGTGCGGTTGGTGGTCTGGAGCTTCTCCGCCATGTTGCGCATGTAGTCGCGCACGGAATATTCGGAGACCGAGAGGATCTCCCCGATCTCCCAATTGGTCTTGCCCTCGCCGACGAGGATCAGAACGGCGCGCTCTCGCGGCGTCAGCGACAGGGGCTTGGCGTCCGGGTTTTCGAGCAACTGGTCGAGGCGCTCGAACAGGTGGCGCGACAGGACCTCGATCTCGATGCGGCTCTCGCGGGTGAGCGCGAAGTCGTCCGAGCGGCCCATGGAGGCGATGCCCGCCACGCCGCGCGTGCGGTCGATCGGCACGCAGAACCCGTGGGAGAGGCCAAAGGCGCGGAACAGCTCCACCGTGCGGGCCTGCTGCTGGTCCATGTCGGGGAAGACGTCGCGCCAGCGGAAGGGCCGGTTGGTCAGCCGCGCGCGCTCCATGACGGGGTCGTTGGCGAAGAAGCCGTCGCGGATGTAGTTGTCCAGCGCGGGCGTGCCGGGGCTGAGGAAAACGAAGGGTGCGAGCGACAGGTCGGTCAGCAGCGCGGAGGAGACGCGCGCGGCAAAGCAGTGGGTGAAGCCGTGGGCATGGATGTCGGCGGCGTAGAGAGCGAAGGCGCGCTGCGGCGTGGGCGCGTCGAGCAGGGCCTGGGCGCGCGCGGTCAGGCTCTCGTGCAGGGCTTGAGTGAGCGGTTCAGGCGTTGGCAAAGTCGGCGTCCCAGATACGCGGCGAGTCCGTTCTTCGGTGGCAGAGCGGGCTTTTGCAGGCAAGGCGCGATTGGCGGGCGGCATCAAATGTCGCGGCTTTGTGTTGTCGGGGCGCGCATGGCGGCCTAATCAGCGCGGGACTAGGAGTGAGTGATATGAGCGAATACCCAACCGGCACGCTGATGGCGGGCAAGCGCGGCCTGATCATGGGCGTGGCCAACAAGAACTCGATCGCCTGGGCTATCGCGCAGCAGCTCGCGGCCCAGGGCGCGGAGATCGCCTTCACCTATCAGGGCGACAAGCTGCTGCGGCGGGTGAAGCCGCTGGCGGAAAGCGTGGGCTCGGATGTGCTGCTGGATTGCGACGTGACGAATGACGACCAGATGGACGCGACATTCAAAGCGCTGGCGGACCGCTGGGGCAGGATCGACTTCCTCGTCCACGCGATCGCCTTTGCGGGCAAGGACCAGCTCTCGGGCAGCTTCGTGGAGAGCACGACGCGGGACGGGTTCAAGAGCGCGCTGGACATTTCGGCCTACAGCTTCGTCGATGCCGCACGCCGCGCGTCCGAGATCATGAACGATGACGGCGCGATGGTGACGCTGACCTATCTGGGTAGCGAGCGCGTCGTGCCGAACTACAACGTCATGGGCGTGGCCAAGGCGGCGCTGGAAGCCTGCACGCGCTATATCGCGGCGGACCTTGGCCCGCGCGGCATTCGCGTCAATGCGATCAGCGCGGGCCCGATCAAGACGCTGGCCGCCGCCGGCATCGGCTCGGGCCGCCACATGTTCCGTTTCAACAAGGCGGCGGCCGCGATGCAGGACAATACGGACCCCAAGGGCGTGGCGGGCGCGGCGCTCTATCTGCTGTCCGAGCTCGGCGCGAGCTGCACGGGCGAAACGCACCATGTGGACGGCGGCTTCCACGCCATCGGCATGCCGCAGGAGGGTCCGTTGCGGGAGAGTTTGGAGAGCTAGCGCGGTCCACGCTTTTGCCGCGCGCGGAACCGTGTGGCGGCGGACAAGGCGGGAGACTGCTCCACGGCTGTCCGGGCGGGAGTAGCTTCGGTCATGGAGCGAGACCGGGCCGCAATCTTTACTTCCTTACCCTGTCAGTCGGACAGCAACTCTGCGGCGACCTCGGCCATGACGGCGGCGATGGACTCGAACTTGGCGGACAGCGGTGAGGTCGGTCGCCAGAGCAGGGCGATGTCGCGGCGGGCCTGCGCGTCGTCGATCGTGCGCACGACCAGGCCGGGGTCGTTGCGGGTTTCGGACGCGACATACAGGCTGGGCATGACGGCGACGCGCTCGCCCATTTCGGCCATTTGCCGGATCGCATCCAGGCTGGTGCCGGTATATTGCGCGTCGACCACGGAACCCGCGCGCTCGGACAGATCGCGGATCAGCACGCCGAGCCGGTGGGCGGGACCTAGCGTCAGGACTTGGCGGCCCCGCAGCTCTTGCAGCGGAACGGGCGCAGTGGAGGACGCCAGCACGTCGTCGCTCGCCACGCCGATATGCAGGCGCTCGGAAAACAGCACGCGGGCGCGCGCGTCCGGATGGCTTTCCGGCGTGGAGATGATGACATCGAGCCGGCCGGAGCGCAGGCCTTCGCGCAGGTCGCGCGTGGGCTCTTCGCGGACAGATATGCGCAGCTCGGGATATTGGCGGTGGAGGCGGCGCAGCACGCCCGGCAGCAGATACGGCCCGACAGACGGCAGCGTGCCCAGCGCGATATTGCCGCGGAAAGTCGCGCCCGCGTCGCGCGCGCTCATACGCAGCTCCCGCATGGCGGCGAGAATGCGCCGCGCCTGCGCTGCCACGTCCGCGCCGATGGGCGTCAGCTGCGCCCGGCCGCGCCCGCGCTCCACCAGCGTCGTGCCCAGCACGGCTTCCATGTCGGCGATCTGGGTGGACAGGCTGGGCTGGGACACATGGCAGGCGCGCGCGGCGGCCGAGAAGCTCTGCGTGTCCTGCACGGCGACGAGATATTCCAACTGTCGGAGTGTCGGCTTCACGAATTATAGGGAAAAGCTATGAAAGATATAGAGATCATGTTTCCAACCTATAGCGGCTCGGAGCGTATTGTCAGCAACATCAATACGAAAACGGATCAGACACATGTTCAATTCCCCTCGCCCCTCGCTCGCCGCAGCACAGTCGGCTCCGGCCAGCGCATCCCAATCCCCCTCGCCCTTCAAGCTGAGCGGCATGCAGCGCCGCCGTCGCCGCCGCCTCGGTCTCGCGCCGGGCGCGGTCATCGCCCAGGCAGGCGGCAAGAACGAGATGCGGTCCGGCTGGTACTAGTCGGCGCTGCGTGTGCGCCCGCCAACCCAACCCTCAAGACAACGGAAAACATACGCCATGACACGACTACGCTCCCTCTTCCGCCGCCGGTCCCCGGAGCTCTCCCTGCTCGGCATTGTCGCGCTGATCGTGGGGATCGAGGCGGCCTAGCGGTGCTCGCTGAATCGCACGATCGGGTGACGAATTTGTCCTGCTTGAAGTTTGCGGGAAACTCCGGCGCGGCTTAGACGTAACACTGTTCGCAGCGCCCGCGCGGCGCGCAAGCAGGAGAGACATATGGCTGACGCACTGAGCGCCGAATTGGCCGCGGATGCGCCTGATGGAGCGGCCGATGGAGCGGCAGGGGCCAAGCCCAAGCTCGCGCGCAACCTCACCTTGTTCGACGTCTATGCGATGAGCACGGGCGCGATGTTCTCCTCCGGCCTGTTCCTGCTGCCCGGCTTCGCGGCCGCCGCGACGGGCAACAGCGTCTGGCTCGCCTATCTCCTGGCGGGCTTTTTGATCCTGCCCGCCATGTACTGCATGGCGGAGCTTTCGACCGCGATGCCGAAATCCGGCGGGACCTACTACTTCCTCGACCGCGCCATGGGCCCGATGATGGGCACGATCGGCGGGCTCGGCTCGTGGGTCGCCGTGGTGTTCAAGAGCGCCTTCGCCTTGGTCGGCATGGGCGCATATTTGAGCATCTATCTGGAAGTAGAGATCACCATCACGGCTATCGTGCTGACGCTGGCTTTCGGCGCGATCAACATTTTCGGCGCCAAGGAAACGACCAAACTGCAGCGCATTTTGGTGACGACGCTGGTCGTGATCCTCGCGGGCTTCACCCTGCTGGGACTGGTCGCCGCCGGGTCGGGGCCGGAGCCGCTGCTGAGCTATAACGGCAATTACGGACCTTTCTTCAAGTCGGGCGTGATCGGACTGGTGAGCACGATCGGGCTGGTTTTCGTGTCCTATGCGGGCCTGACCAAGGTCGCGTCGGTCGCCGAGGAAGTGCAGCAGCCCGACCGCAATATCCCGCTCGGCATGACGCTGTCGCTGTTGACCGCCACCGTGCTCTACGCGCTCGGCACATTCGTGCTGGTCAAGGTGCTCCCGGCGGACGCGCTGGCGGGCAATGCGGCACTGGATCTGGAGCCGTCTTATACGCCTATCGCCGATGCGGGCCGGGTCTTCATGGGCGACTGGCCGCTGGATCTGGGCGTGATCCTGATCGTGGTCGCGGCCATCGCGGCGTTCGCGTCCACGGGCAATGCCGGCATCATGAGCGCGTCGCGCTATCCCTTTGCCATGGCCAAGGACAAGCTGATGCCCGACGGGCTCGCCAAGCTCGGCCGGTTCAAGACGCCGACGCCTGCCATCCTGGTGACCGTCGCAGCGATGATCGCGGTGATTGCGGTCTTCCCGGTGGAAAGCGTGGCCAAGCTCGCATCCGCCTTCCAGCTGCTGCTCTTCATGCTGGTCTGCGGCGCGGTGATCGTGATGCGGGAGTCGCGCATTCCGACCTACCGGCCTGGCTTCAAGGTGCCGCTCTATCCGTGGGTGCCGATTCTCGGCATGCTGATCGGCTTCTGGCTGATCCTGGAAATGGGGCTGCTCGCCATCGGCTTCACCGGCATGCTCTGCATGCTCTGCGTGGTGTGGTACAATTTCTACGCCGCCAAGCGGGTGGAGCGACGCGGCGCGATCTTCCACGCCCTGTCGGAGCTCGGCCAGAACACTTACGACGGCTTGGAGCACGAGCTTCTGTCCATCATCAACGACCGCACTCAGGCGCGGAACCTGACCTATGAGAACGTGATCGCGCGCTCGGTCGTGACGGATTTCCGCTTCGGCCAGTATGAGTGGGACGAGTTGCGGGGTGCGATCGCGGAAACGGCCCGCGAGCGCTACGGCCTAGCCGAGGACATAGCGCACAACATTCTCGGCACAGAGGAGCCGCGCTTCCGCAGCCTGTCCGACGCGGTCCGCCTGGCGACCTTCCGCGACAAGCGGCTGGAGGAGCCCGAGCTCTTCATCTTCCGCTTCGGCCCGCGCTCGCGCATCAAGATGGAGTTGGACGAGCCGGAGACGGTCCACACGCTCATGGTGCTGATGTGCCCGCCCCAGCCTGCCGGGCTCGACATGCGACTGGCCGGCCACATGGCGGAAGTCGTGCAGAGCGAGGGCTTCGAGCGGCGCTGGCTGTCGGCGCAAACGGAAGCGGACCTCACCGACGTGCTGGTCCGGGACGACCACTTCCTGCATGTGCCGCTGTCCGACATCCCGGCTCTGGCCAACCAGATCGGCACGCGGATCGGTGATCTCGCCATGCCGGAGGGCGTGCTGATCGCGCTGATCGAGCGCGGCGACAAGACGCTGATCGCCTCGCCCAACATGGTGCTGGAAAGCGGCGACACGGTTGCGCTGATCGGCGAGCCGGAGGCGGTGGAGGCGCTCAAGAGTTAGCCTTTCGGCGCGCCGCCAATTTTCCAACTTTATCTCTTACATGACAGATTGTCGCACCCTGTCGCTTTTGCGCGGCGGGCGTGTTAAGCGGTGAGTCCGGCGAAAGCTGGACGTGCTGTTGAAGCCCCGTCCCTTTCGCCTTTCGCAGGGCTTATTTGAAGGGACCGCGCCTCATGGCCGACAAACGCATGTTGCAATTCGTCGTGAAAGAGCGCGATATGCCGGAAAAGCGCGACGCCGGCGAACGCCGCGACGACTTCATGGAGATCTATGGCGAGTTCGTGGAGGCCAAGGCCGAGGAGCAGGCGTCCCGCTGCAGCCAATGCGGCGTGCCCTTCTGCCAGAACCACTGCCCGCTCGACAACAACATCCCCGACTGGCTGCGCCTGACCGCGGAAGGCCGCACGAAGGAAGCGTGGGAGATCAGCGACGCGACCAACAACATGCCCGAAATCTGCGGCCGCATCTGCCCGCAGGACCGGCTCTGCGAGGGCTCCTGCGTTATCGAGCAGTCCGGCCACGGCACGGTCACGATCGGTGCGGTCGAGAAATACCTCACCGACAAGGCCTGGGAAGAGGGCTGGATCGAGCCGATCCGACCGCGACGTGAACGCGCAGGTTCCGTCGGGATCATCGGCGCCGGCCCGGCAGGTCTCGCGGCGGCCGAGCAGCTTCGGCTGCAGGGCTGGCAGGTCACGGTCTATGACCGCCACGACCGCGCGGGCGGCCTGC
>JAHDEU010000074.1:0-4760 GCA_020628635.1 Hellea sp.
CGCTTCGGTGAACTTGATGGCGTTGGACAGCAGGTTGGTGAGCACCTGCCGGATGCGGCCCGCATCGCCGACGAAGTGGCGCAGCGCGTCCGCCGGATAGTCGACGATCAACTCCAGCCCCTTGTCGCGCGCAGATGCGCCGACCAGCGCGACGACATCGTCGATGGAGGTCTTGAGCGAGAACGGCATGGGGTCTATTTCCAGCGCGCCCGCCTCGATCTTGGAAAAGTCGAGAATGTCGTTGATGATGTTGAGCAGGGCGTTGGCGGAGCTGTTGATCACGCTGACATATTCGCGTTGCTGCTCGTCTATGCCGGATTCGGCCAGCAGTTCGGCCATGCCCAGCACGCCGTTCATGGGCGTGCGGATCTCGTGGCTCATATTGGCGAGGAATTCGGATTTGGCGTGCGACGCCGCGATGGCCTCGTCCTTGGCGCGCTCCAGCTCGGCGCGCATCCTGCGCTCGCGGGTCGTGTCCTTGACGAAAGCGCGGATGCGCAGCGGGCGGCCATTGGGATCGCGAACGAGTTCGGCCGTGGTACGGCTCCAGCGCGGTCGGCCGCTGGCGGGATTGGTCTGGCCTTCGACATCGAAGCCCTTGGCGCCGGCCTTCAGGCTCCTGACGCCCTCGACATAGGCGGAGCGGCTGTCGGGGTGAACGATGCTGAAGATGCCGTTTTCGTGGACTTCGGCCACGCGCTCGGGCCCGAGAAAGTGTTCGAGCGATTTGGACAGCGTGTAGGTCTTGGTGTGGAGGTCATAGGTCCAGTAGCCCGCACCGCCGAGCTCCAGCGCGCTGTCGAGCAGGCGGTCCTTTTCGACCAGCTCCGTCACTTCGGTCGCCATGGAGATGGTGTGGCCGTCCGGCAGGCTGCGGCGGAAGAAGCGGTGGACCGACCCGTCGCCGAGCTCGATCATGGAGCTGTCGAGGGTTTCGCCGTCGGCGGCGCGGCGGCGTTGCTCCTCCTCAGACAGCTTGTTGCGCTCGATGACCTCGTCCGAGAACAGGCCGTTCTCCACCATCAGCGCGTGGCAATCGGACAGCGACGCGCCCAGCGGCAGGTCCTCGGGGTCGATGCCGAGCTGGCTGTAGACGGCTTTGGAGATCAGGCGGTAGCGCAGGTCCTCGTCCAGCACGGACACGCCCACATCGATGTTCTCCAGCAGGAGCTGGAGGAACTCCGCCTCGCGGCCCGGTTCGAAAAGCGGCATGTCCGTTCCTGTCGCCATGCTCGTTTCACGTGTTCCGCCCACTAGCCTTTACCCTTTTTGCCGACGGAGCCCACAACGACGGTCCGCACGCGGAGCTGTTACGAATAAGGGTTAAAAAAAGAAAAAAGCCGGGCGCCTGCGAAGCAGGGCCCGGCAAAGTCTTCGCAAAATCATTCGGGGAGAGTGAGTTGCGGTAAGAAGACGCGGCGTCAGAAGGGGAGGACGTCGCCGCGTTTCGTGAGCTCTAGATAGGGGAAGGAACCAGCGAGAGAACCCACGCGCCCGCAAAAGAGCTATGCTGTTTTGCATGGATTAAAGTGCAGCTGCGGGACTGCAGGGCTCAGCCGCTGCTCCAGCCGCGCGTCACGCGCTGCAGGAATTCGCGGAAGACCTTGGCCTTGGCGGAGCCGCGCAGCTCGCTGGGATAGACGAAATAGAGATCGAACGGCTCGCCGCGCACATCGGGCAGGATGCGAACCAGCCTGCGCGACGATGCAACCATGTAATCGGGCAGGCCGGCCAGCCCGATGCCGGCTTCCGCGCCGCGCATGATGCCGTGCAGATTGTTCACGCTCATCACGGGCTTGCGAGCGGGCGCGCCGGGATCGCGTCCCACGGTCAGCGCCCAGTTGGAGCTTTGCAGTTTTGACGGTGTCAGATCGCCGAATGCCACGATGGCGTGATTGTCGAGTTCAGTCGCGTCCGTCGGCGCGCCGTGCTGTGCGAGGTAGGACGGCGCGGCATAGAGGCTTTGCGTGATGACGCCGAGCTTGCGCTGGATCAGGTCGCCTTGCGTGGATGGCCAGGGCCGCAACGCGCAATCGACGTCGAAGTCCATGAGATCGTGCTCGGAGTCTTCGAGGATCAGCTGCACTTCGATCTCGGGATAGGCCTTGAGGAATTCCGGCAGCACGGTCGTCAGCCAGTTGGAGCCCAGCGAAATGGGCGAGCTGATCCGCAGCACGCCTTCGGGCAGTTGGCGGGCGTTCTGCACATTGGCGAGCGAGCGCGCGACGAGGCCGTTCACCTCGCCCGACGTCTTGAACAGGATCTGGCCTTCCTCGGTCAGGGTCAGGCCGCGGGCGTGGCGGTGGAAGAGCGGCAGGCCGAGACTGTCCTCGAGCGCCGCGATCTGTCGCGACACGGCGGACTGCGAAATGCGAAGGCTTTCCGCCGCGCCGGTCAGCGAGCCTGAACTGGCTGCGGCGTGGAAGGTCTTGAGCTTGTCCCAGTCGATGCGGTCGGGCACGGGAAAATCCTCAGAGCGCCGCTACTCCGCGGCTTCGATGGCCTCGCCGAGCTGTTCGATCTCGCCCGACTTGCGGTCGAGATCGGACACGAGCTCCTCGGCGACGTTCTCTTCTGCCTCTGATGCGCCCAGCGCGTCACGGGCTGCGAGCCATTTTTCGGCCTCCAGCGCGGCCATGCACCCCAATCCAGCGGCCGTGACGGCCTGGCGGTAGGTTTCGTCGCTGACGTCGCCGGCGGCGAACACGCCCGGCACATTGGTACGCGTGCTGTCGGGCGCGGTGATGACGTAGCCGCCCGCATTCATCTCGACATGGCCCTTGAAGACTTCCGTCGAGGGCTTGTGGCCGATGGCGATGAACACGCCGTGCGCATCGATGATCCGCTCCTCGCCGGTCTTGGTGTGGCGCACGCGCGCGCCGGTCACGCCGGGCATCGGCTTTTCTGTTCCGACGATCTCCTCGACCGTGTGGTCCCAGAGCATTTCGACATTGTCCGTATTGAGCAGGCGCTGTTGCAGGATCTTCTCTGCCCTGAGTTCGTCGCGGCGGTGGACGACCGTGACCTTGGAGGCGAGCTGCGAGAGATAGAGCGCTTCCTCCACGGCCGTGTTGCCGCCGCCGACCACGATGACCTCCTTGCCGCGGTAGAAGAAGCCGTCGCAGGTCGCGCAGGCGCTCACGCCGAAGCCGCCGAACTTTTCCTCGCTCGGCAGGCCGAGCCATTTGGCCTGAGCACCGGTGGCGATGATCACGCTGTCGGCCGTGTATGTCGCGCCGCTGTCACCGTGACAGACAAAGGGATGGGACGTGAAATCGACGTCCACGATCATGTCCTCATAGAAGGCCGTGCCGAACTTGAGCGCGTGCTCGTGGAACTTCTCCATCAGCTCTGGCCCCATGACTTCCGGAAAGCCGGGGTAGTTCTCGACATCGGTCGTGATGGTCAGCTGTCCGCCCGGCTGCATGCCGGCGACAATGGCGGGCTCCAGCAGGGCGCGCGCCGCATAGACGGCGGCCGTATAGCCAGCGGGTCCGGAGCCGATGATCAGCACGCGGTGATGGTGGGTTGCGGCCATGATCGGCTCCTCTTGCTTGGCCTTCAAGGTAAGGATGGGGGCGGGCCTTGCCAAGCGCGGGAGTCTGCGGGCCTGTTGATGGTTGCGCCACACGCGGAGTCGTCGCAGAACGGCGCTCATGAAAAAGACACTGCTTGCCTTTGCCCTTCCGCTCGCCGCCTGCGCGGCAGACACCAGCGCCGAGCCTGCGCCTGTGGAGCCTGCCT
This sequence comes from Hellea sp., assembly GCA_020628635.1. Lineage (GTDB taxonomy): Bacteria > Pseudomonadota > Alphaproteobacteria > Caulobacterales > Maricaulaceae > Litorimonas. The sequence continues at coordinate 3,745 of JAHDEU010000074.1, forward strand.
CAGCCGTTGCCACGACAAGCGCCGACGCCGCGCCGGACTTCGCCTGGCCGATGAGCTACGACTTCCTGCCGGAGAACTCCGTGCTGGTCTTCTCCGCCACGCAAGGCTGGCGTCACGATAGCGGCATTGCGGGCGCGGACGCCTTCTGGACGCGCATGGGCGACGAGACCGGCATGGGCGTCTACACGACAGAAGACCCGCGCGTGTTCACGGCCGAGCGGCTGGCCAAGTTCGACGTCATCGTCATGAATTCCTCGACGGGTGACATATTGAGCCCCGCGCAGCAGGCCGCGATCGAGACATTCGTCGAGGCAGGCGGCGGCATGGTCGCTCAGCACGCCATGGGCGACAGCAGTCTCGCCAAGACGTGGGGCTGGTGGGAGAAACAGCTGGGCACCGAATTCATCAGCCATCCGTTCGACCCGCAATTCCAGGAGGCCGATGTGGTCATCTTGGCAAGCGGCCATCCGGTCGTGGCGGGATTGGGCGACAAGTTCTCCATGAGCGACGAATGGTACACCTTCACGCAGGTGCCAGACGGCGACGTCGTGATCCTCGCCGGGCTGGACGAGAGCACCTACAGCCCGATGAACAAGGTCTATGGTCAGGAGGATCTGCGCATGGGGCCGGAGCCGTCGGACCATCCCATCGTCTGGGCACGCTGCCCGGGCGAGGGCCGCATCGTCTATTCCGCGCTGGGCCACAAGGCGGACGCCTATGACGTCGAGGCGCACCGCACATTGCTGACCAATGCGCTGGCCTGGGTGCGCGCGGACGGGCCGGGCTGCCCGTAGGCCTCAAGCCTCGCGCATCCCCACGCCCATGCGCTCCAGGATGATCCGCGCCACGCGCGTCGTCTCGTCCAGCGGCTCGTAAGGCTCGACTGCCAGCCCATCATAGCGCCGCACGCCGCAGCGGCCTTCCAGCCGCGCATAGAGGGCCGCAAATTTCCCGGCGAGGCCCGCCATGGGCAGGCGGTAGACCGGCTTTCCGGTCGCGCAGGCCTCTGTGAGCAT
>JAHDEU010000074.1:4860-8570 GCA_020628635.1 Hellea sp.
CCGCCATGGGCAGGCGGTAGACCGGCTTTCCGGTCGCGCAGGCCTCTGTGAGCATGTTCGTGCTGTCCTCGGTCACCAGGATCATCTCCGCCCCGCCGAGAAAGGCGAAATAGGGGTTCGGCCCCTCGCTGTCGGGGTGGTGCAGCCAGACGTCCTCTCGGCCCCTCGCAAACTCCTCCCACGCCTCGACCGCGTGGTCCGGCGTACGGCGCGACAGCGTGACGAGCAACGTGCGGCCCAGCTCCAGCAGCTCGGTGGCCGTGGCCAGATGCGAGGCCACGCTGTCCGCATCCATGCTGTGCGTCTTGCTGTCGCCGCCGATCAGCATGGCGGCGCGCGGCATGGGCAGGCGTGCCAGCCGCTCCGCCTCCTCCAGCGTGCCGATGATGATCCGGTCATTCGTCACCCGGTTGGGCGAGCCGATCGTGCTCTCCACAAACGCCCCGGACAGGCCGTCATGTTCGGGCGCGACGACGAGGTCAAAGCGCGACGGCTCCACCCGCGGATCCTGCACGAACACGGTGTAGGCGGTCGACTCGGTTCTCTGCAGCGCAATCAGCGGCGCGACCGCCTGCCGCCCGCAGCCGATCACCAGATCCATATCCGGCGGCAATCCGAAATTGCTGGTGGTCGCCAGCTGCATGAAGGTCGGCAGCGCCGCAAAGGCCACGCTGGGATCCAGATGCAGGCTCAGCACCTCGCACTCGTCAGACGCTTCGCGCGCGACGGCTTCGGCCAGCCCGAGGCACTGGTTCTCGATCCCGCGCCGCCCGTCGGAAAGCGCGAGGATGCGCAAGGTCCGGGCCTTACGCGGTGTAGGAGATGTCGAGGATTTCGTAGCCCTTGGAGCCGCCCGGCGCGATGACCTCGAACACGTCGCCGACTTCCTTGCCCATCATGGCGCGCGCGATGGGCGAGGTGTTGGAGATCTTGCCCTGCTTCACATCGGCTTCGTCCTCGCCCACGATCTGGTAGCGGGACTCCTCATCCGTGTCCTCGTTGACGATGCCGACGAATGCGCCGAACGTCACGCGCTCGCCGCTCATCTTGGCGGGATCGATGATCTGGGCCAGCGACATCTTGGACTCCAGCTCCTGGATGCGGCCCTCGATGAAGCCCTGCTTTTCCTTGGCGGCGTGGTATTCGGCGTTTTCCGACAGATCGCCATGATCGCGCGCGACCGCGATCGCCTGGATGATCTCGGGCCGCTCCACCGTCTTCAGATGCTTCAGCTCTGTTTCCAGCGCGGCATGGCCTGCCGGGGTCATGGGGTATTTCTGCATGGCGCGTTGCTCATCCGAAAAGTGGGTCATGCCTGTCCGCCGAAACGAACAGGGCCGCGATTACCTAGGGTGTGGGTGCGCCACGTCAAGCGCCGCGTGGTCCCGTGAGAGCGCTTTCCAGCAAGCATTTTCAAGCACTTCCGCTTCTACATATCGTTTTTCGATAATTTCCTATTGAAAAACGGTAAGAGCCGTGCCAAATAGTGTTGGCGGAGACGGGAACGGTGCCACGTTTCGCTCCGCTGCCTCCCGGATGTCCCGGGAGCGCCAGACTGCCAAAGGAGAACCCGATGACCAACACCACCACCAAGTCCGCCAAAGCCGTTCTGCTCGGCGCGATCGCAGCGCTCGGCCTGGCCGCCACCCCGGCCCTCGCCGCCGCACCCATGCTCTATGACGTCACCACGACCGGCGACACGGTCAGCATCGAATTCGCGGACGGCGCCGTGACCGAATCCAACATCGAGGACGTGTATTCCGTCCTGAAGAAGGAAGCCAAGACCGCCTGCACGGAAAGCGACCGCGTCCGCCGCGTCAACACGCGCTGTGCCAAGTCGCTGATGAACGACTTCGTCGCGAGCGTCGACAATGCCGCCCTGACGGAGCTGCACGAGGCGCGGTAGTCGCATCGGATAGGGAAAGCGAAGCGGCGGGAGTGCCATCCCACCGCCTCATGTCCGGTCCCGTTTTCGAAAGGAGACGAGAAAAGAGAAGGACGGAGTGCGGTCTAGAGACATCCCGCTACCTAAGTCAAGCGCCCGCCCCTGTCCGGGGTGGGCGTGTTTATGTGGGGTTCAGGGCCGGTTGGGCGCGCGGCGTTGTCTGTGACGCAGCGCCGTGCTTAGGCTCCCAGCCATGTCCACCCTCGCCCCACTCACCACTTTTCGCATCGGCCACGCCCATGACGCGGCCGTGCGGCGTCACCGTCATCCTGCCCGACGCGCCCGCGCGCGCGGGCGTCGATGTGCGCGGCGGCGGGCCCGGCACGCGCGAAACCGACACGCTGGCGCTGGGCGGACTGATCAGCCACGTCCACGCCGTCGTGCTGTCCGGCGGCAGCGTCTACGGCCTCGCCGCTGCGGATGCTGTCTGTGCGGCATTGGGGCAGCGGCGCGAGGGCTATGTGGTCAGCGCCGATCCGGCTGTGCCCGTCTCCCCCATCGTTCCGTCGGCGATCCTGTTCGACAATGCCAATGGCGGCGACAAGGCATGGGGGCCGGAGCCGCCCTTCGCCCGGCTCGGCCGCGACGCGCTGGAGGCTGCGTCGCGGGATTGCCGCGAAGGCTCGGTCGGCGCGGGCTTCGGCGCGACAGCCGGCATCTATCGGGGCGGCTTCGGCATGGCGTCGGAGCGGGCGGGCGACGTAACCGTCTGGGCCATGATCGCCGCCAATCCCGTCGGATCGCCCTTTCTTCCCGGCACGGACGTGCCCTACGCCTGGCATTTGGAGCGGGACGGCGAATTCGGCGGCCTTGCGCCTGCTCCCGCCTACCGCTGGAGCGAACCGACCGACACCAAGTTCAGCGCCTCCCTCCAACCCGGCCAAAGCACCGTCATTGGCGTGATCGCGACCGATGCCGCGCTGACCGCCTCCCAGCTCAAACGCCTCGCCGTCATGGCGCAGGACGGCCTTGCTCTCGCCGTTCAGCCCTCCCACACCCCGCTCGACGGCGACACGCTTTTTGCCCTGAGCGTCGGAGATCGCCCCTGCGACACGCCCCTCGCGCTTTGCCTGCTCGGCCACGCCGCCGCCCGCGCCACGGCCCGGGCCCTCACCCGCGGGGTGATCAAGTCCATATGAGGCTCGTCGATTTCGGCCCTGGGCACGCGCAGGCATTTCTCGCGCTCAACCAGCATTTCGTGCACTGGCTTTCCCCGCTGGACGCCACCCGGCTCGACGATGTGCTCACGCGCGCCAGCCATGCCCGCTGCATGGTCGATAGCGGGGGCGACCTGCTCGGCGCGCTCATCGCCTATCGCCACGACGTCGACTATCCCGACCATTGGAACATGGCGTGGCTGCGCGAGCATCTGGAGCGTTTCATCTATATCGACCGCATCGTCGTCGCCGAGGCCGCCCAAGGCCGCGGCGTCGCCCGCGCCCTCTACACCGATCTCGAGCACCTCGCCTTGAGCCAAGGCCTCGCCACGCTCGCCTGCGAGGTCAACACCCAGCCCGACAACCCTGCCTCCCACGCCTTCCACCAACGCCTCGGCTTCCGCCCCATCGGCGACCGGACCTACGCCGACGGCGCGTCATCCGTGCGCTATTACGCCAAACCCCTGGAACCGCGTTGAGCCAGCCAATCTACAGCATTAACCACACAAACCCCTTGCACTCTCCCAAAGCCCCCCCTAATTGCCGCCGCCTACGCACCGGTAGCTCAGCTGGATAGAGCACCAGACTACGAATCTGGGGGTCGGGGG
>JAHDEU010000075.1:0-1110 GCA_020628635.1 Hellea sp.
CGGAATGGGCGCGCGCGATCCCGTCCAGCGTCGCCATCTTCGCCGCCACCCCGGCCTGCGAATGCCCTTCCACGATCCAGTGCAGGGAGTAGGCGACATTCTCCATGTAGGACCGCCCGGCCATGGCGATCTTCGCACCCTCCTTGATGCCCTTCAGCAGCCCGCCCTTCTGGCCCGTCACGACATTCTTCAAGGTCGCCACATCGGCCATGAGCGAGGCCCGCTTCATGCGCACGCGCTGCAGGTTGGGATCGAACCCGAACAGCTCGCAGGCCAGCCCCAGCCGCCCGATCTCCGCCATCGCCGCCGCCCAGCTGTCGCGGTCAGAAAACTCGAAACTCGCCCAGTCCTCGGCATTCGGCATGGGGATGAGGCGCAAGGAGACTTCCGCCTTGTAGCCCAGCGCGCCCGCGTCGCTGAGGAACAGCCCCGTCAAATCCGGGCCGTATTGGCGGAAGAAGGGCTTTGCCCCCCGGTCACCAGTGGCATTCCCACCCGTGCCGGTTTTCACGACCGTGCCGTCGGCCAGCACCACGGTCAGCCCGGTGCAGCTGTCGGTCGATGGCCCATGCGTGCCCGCGCCGAAGAACGCATTGTTCTGGCTCATCCCGCCGCCGATCGTGGAGCTGATCCCCGACAGCGGCCCCCAGAACGGCGTGCGCAGGCCCAAGGGTTTGAGCGCCTCGTAAAGCGTCTTCCAGGTGCAGCCCGCTTGGACCGTGACATACATGTCGGCGGCGTTGATCTCGATGATGCCGTCCATGCGCGACAGATCGAGGATCAGCGTGCCGTCGCGGTCCGGCGTGTAGCCCTTGGTGTAGGACATGCCGCCGCCGCGCGGGTTGAGGCGGACCCCGGCGTCGTGTGCGGTGCGCACGGCTTCGCTCAGCGCCTCGGTCGTTTCCGGCGACACCACGCCGTCCGCCCGCTCGCCCACCGCCCAGATGTCCTGCGAAAACAGCGCCCGCACATCGTCCTTGGTCGCCACATTGCCCGCGCCCACGGCCTGCTGCAGATTGGCGATGTCTTGCGCGGAAAGTGTCTTGCTCATGCCACCTGTTACGCCGGGCGCCGCCGCGCGGGATTGCGGGGGGTCAAAGGTGCGTCAGG
>JAHDEU010000075.1:1210-3278 GCA_020628635.1 Hellea sp.
CGGCCGTCCTCGAACCAGTGCCAGGTCCGGGTGCGGTAGGTCACGCCGTCCGCGTCGGTTCCGCCCAGGAGGATGATCTCGCGAAAGCTCGCACCGGGTTCGTCGCGGCGGTGCAGGTGCAGCAGGATTTCGCCGTCCTTCGACTGCCAGGCGGAGCCGTGGAAGGTCTCCACATCCCACCACAGCCGTCCGTCCCGGAACGTGCCGGGCAGGGTGGCGCGGTGCTCACGCCCGTCATCCCAGGTGAAATGGTTGTGCTGGATATAGGCGTAATAGCCGCTGTCCGGAAACAGGCACTCCACCCGGCTGGCGTGGCTGTCGATGATGTCGAGTGTCGGCGAGATGTGGGTGTAGCGCCCCGTCCACACGCCCGCATGATCGAGCATGGCGGGCATGGCCGCGTGAAAGGCGTTGATGGCTGTGTCCATTTTGCCACTGTCGACGAAGCAAAGTTCCAGGATTTGCGCGATGTCAAAACGTCGCGGGGGTTGCGGGTGTCCATTGGGCGCAGTCCGGACATCGCTCAACAGAGGCGGGCCGGGCCGCGATTGGGACCGAGAAACCATGGCCGGGCGCCGACACGCCCGTCCGCCCCGGAGGTCGTCCCGATGTCACACAATCCCGCATCACCACTCAAACTCGCCCTGTCCTGCGCGGCCGGAGCGCTCACCCTGCTCAGCCCGGCCGTCGCAATCGCACAGGTGGACGAGGTCATCACCACGGCCCAGCGCCGAACACAGACCGTGCAGGACGTGCCGGTCGCGGTCACCGTGCTCGCGGCGGAAGATCTCGAGACGCAGCAGATCACCAGCACGCTCGACCTGCAGCGCGCCGTGCCCAACCTGAACCTCGCGACCAACACCGGTACGGCCAATGCGGCGCGCATCTTCCTGCGCGGCGTGGGCGAGGATGAGAGCCGCGGCGCGGTGGAACCGGCCGTCGGCACCTATGTGGACGGCGTGTATATCGGGCGCATCGTCGGCGCGCTGTTCGACCTCGTCGATCTGGAGCAGGTCGAGGTGCTGCGCGGGCCGCAAGGCACGCTCTATGGGCGCAACAGCGTGGGCGGCGCGATCAAGCTGACCTCCATCCGCCCGGATACGGAAGAATTTTCCGGCAATGGCCGCGTGACGCTCGGCAATTACGACCGGGTGGAGGCCAAGGCCGCCTTGAACGTGCCGATCACGGACACGACCGCGCTGCGCGTGTCCGGCCTCTACAAGGAACGCGACGGCTTTTTCGACATCAATCCGGGCGGCGGCACGACGATCGAGGATGTCGGCGCGGTCGAGACGCTCGCCTTCCGCGCCGCGCTGTCCCAGGACATCGGCGACTGGAACCTGACGCTGATCGGCGACTACACGGATGACGACAGCGACCCGATCCCGTCCACCGTGATCCCCGGTTCCGACGCTGATCGCGACCTGTTCACGGTGGAACCGACACCCGGCACGGCCTGTCTCGACACGACGGAAGCCGGCGTCACCGCACCGGCCGGGCCGTTTCAGTTCACGCGCCCCGTGGGCTGCTTTGCCGGGTTCGACAACAAGACCGAAAACCGCGGCCTGTCTGCGACGCTGAGCGGCAATCTGGGCGGGTTCGACGTCACCAGCATCACGGCCTTCCGCAAGCTCGACGACGATCTGTCCTCCACCATCGGCTTTCCCTACAAGCAGGACACCGATCAGGAACAGCTGAGCCAGGAGGTCACGGTCGCGTCCGATCTGGACGGGGCGTTCAACTTCGTCGCAGGCGTGTACTACTTCAAGGAAGACCTGAACCTCGACACGGCCTTCGTGTTCCCCTTCCGCGTCGCGACCGATCTGGAAAGCTGGTCCGTCTTCGGCCAGGGCGAACTCGCGCTGGGCGACGTCACCCTGACGGGCGGCCTGCGCTACACCGATGAGAACCGCGAATTCCAGGGCATCAATTTCGCGTCGGGCCTCAACAACCAGGCCGATGTCGGCTCGGACAATGTCAGCTTCACGGCCAAGGTCGATTACGATGTCTCGGACGACATCCTGCTCTACGGGTCCTATTCGACGGGCTTCAAGGGCGCGGGTTTCTC
>JAHDEU010000075.1:3378-8445 GCA_020628635.1 Hellea sp.
ACGACATCCTGCTCTACGGGTCCTATTCGACGGGCTTCAAGGGCGCGGGTTTCTCCCCGGACTGCTTCTCCCCGACGGCCTGTTTCCTGCCGGTCGATGAGGAGGAAGTCGCCACGGTCGAGTTCGGCTTGAAGAGCCGCTTGGCTGACGACCGCATCCGGTTCAACGCGACCTATTTCAACAACAACTATGACGACCTGCAGATCGCGGCGACCGTGCCGGGGCTGGGCTTCACCCGCTTCAATGTGGACGAGACCGAAATCCAGGGGCTGGAGTTCGAGGCGACATTTGCACCAAACGAGCGCTTCGAGCTGTCCGCCAATCTCGGCCTGCTGGACGGCGAATACCAGGCGCTGAACCAGCTGCAGGCCGAAAGCCTGCTGGGCGCGTTCGGCGCGGCCAATTGCCCGGGAGGCGTGGCGACGCCGGATTGCGCGCAGGATCTGGAGCTCAAGAACGCGCCGTCCTACAAGGCGACCATCAACGCGCTCTACCTGCAGCCCTTCATGAACGGCGAGGTCGCGGTCTCCGGTGACATCAGCTTCGAGGATGACAGCTTCAGCCTCGTTGCCAATGCGCCGTTCAACGCGCTGTCGCGCATCCCCACACTGGTCAATGCGCGCATCGGCTACAGCCCAGATGATGCGGGTTGGACGGCCGGCCTGTGGGCGCGCAACATGCTGGACAAGGAGTATTTCCGCGCCGCGACTGCCACCGCCTTCGCGGTCTATGCCGCCGAGCCCGCGACCTACGGTGTCGATATCGGTTACCGTTTCTAGGCCTTCCCCAGCCGTTTGACATAAGCCGTCGCGCGGACCGCGCGGCGGCTTTATGCTGCGCGCTCATGCCCACACTGTTCGACAAGATCTGGTCCGACCACGCGGTCGCGGAGCTGCCTTCCGGCGAAACGCTGATCGCGGTGGACCGGGTCTTCCTGCATGAGCGCACGGGATCGGTCGCGCTGGAATCCATGGCGGAGGCCGGGCGCGCGCCGCGGCGGCCCGAGACCGTATTCGTCACCATGGACCATATCGTCAGCACGGAGGCCGACCGCTCGGACACGGATGCGCGCTCGCCCGGCGGGGATGTGTTCATCACGGCGACACGCAAGGCGGCGCGGGCGGCGGGCATCAACCTCATCGATGTGCTCTCGCCGGACCAGGGCATCGTCCACGTCATCTCGCCGGAGCTCGGCATCGCCCAGCCGGGGCTCACGCTGGTCTGTCCCGACAGCCACACCTGCACGCAGGGCGCGCTCGGCGCTCTGGCCTGGGGGATCGGCAGCACGGATGCGGAACACGCCATGGCCACGGGCACGATGCGCCTGCCCAAGCCCGCGCAGATGCGGATCACGCTGGACGGCCGCCTGCGATCCGGCGTCACGGCCAAGGACGCCGTGCTGCACATCATCTCGAGTTTGGGCGCGGACGGCGCGAAGCGCTGCGCGGTGGAGTTCGCGGGCGAGGCCGTGCGGGCGATGGACATGGAAGCGCGGCTGACGCTCTGCAACATGGCCGTGGAGTTCGCCGCCTTCACCGCCATCATCGCGCCGGACGCCGTGACGACGGACTATCTGCGTGGTCGCCGCCATGCGCCCAAAGGCGAGCAGTGGGACGCGGCAGTGCAATACTGGCAGACACTGCAAACGGATGAGGGCGCGTCGTTCGACCATGAACACCGCTTTGACGCGGGCCGGATTGAGCCGACGGTGAGCTGGGGCATCTCCCCCGCCCAGGCCGCGCCGATATCCGGTCATGTGCCGCACACCCTGCCCGATGGCGTGGCGGACTATTCCGGCTTGCACGGCGGAGAGGCGATGGCCTCGCTCCCTATCGGTGGCGCCTTTATCGGCTCCTGCACCAATGCGCGGCTGTCCGACCTGCGGGCGGCGGCCGCCGTGCTGCGCGGCCGCCGGGTCGCAGACGGCGTGGAGGCCATCGCCGTGCCGGGCAGCATGGCCGTGCGCCGCGCGGCCGAAGCCGAAGGGCTGGACGCGGTGTTCCGGGAGGCGGGCTTTTCGTGGAACGCGTCCGGCTGCGCCTTCTGCTTCTATGCGGGCGGCGACACATTCGCGCCGGGCACGCGGGTGATCAGCTCCACCAACCGCAATTTCAAGAACCGCCAGGGGCCGGGCGTGCGCACACATCTCGCCAGCCCCGCCGTCGTCGCCGCGAGCGCGGTGACGGGCCGCATCACCGATCCGGCGGAACTCCAATGACACCCTTCACCCAGCACACCGGTCTCGCCGTGCGCCTGCCCGGCGACAACGTCGACACCGACCAGATCATCCCGTCGCGCGAGATGAAGACGGTCAGCAAGCGCGGGCTCGGCGTCGGCCTGTTTGCCGCGCAACGCTACCTGCCGGACAGTCAGGCGGGCGAGCGTGTCCCCAATCCCGATTTCCCGCTCAACCGCGCGGAAAGCGCGGGCGCGACCGTGCTGATCGCAGGGCGTAATTTCGGCTGCGGCAGCTCGCGCGAACACGCCGTCTGGGCGCTGGTGGATTTCGGCATCCGCGCCGTGCTGGCCGAGAGCTTCGGCGAGATCTTCTACAATAACTGCATCCGCAACGGCGTGCTGCCGGTGCAGCTGGAGCGTGCGACGCTCGACGCTCTGCCGGACCGGGTCAGTATCGATCTCAAGGCACAGACAGTCGAGGACCACTCCTTCGACATCGCGCCGGGCGCCAAGCGCATGCTGCTCGAAGGCCTCGACCCGGTCGCCCTGACACTGGAACACGAGGACGCGATCGCGGCATGGGAATGCGCGGACCGGGCGGCGCGGGGCTGGGCTTACGTGTAGTCCGCCTGCCAGTTCTCGGAGCCGTGGCGGATGGTGAGGATTGTAATCTGCTCGTCGTCCAGATCGTAGATAACGACATGCTGCCTGAACGGCGCGACGCGTATGGGGTGCTTGAACTCCATCCGGTTTCGGTAGGCCTCCGGCATGGTCGCCAGTACACCTAAAAACTCGATCAGCGCATCGTAATAGGCGAGTGCTTGACTCTCCCCGAAGCGTATCAGCCCCTGATAGAGAATTTGGTCGAGATCGCGGTCAGCTCGTTCGCTAAGTCTGTAGCTCACTCCGCATCGGTCTTTTGTTCGGCCCGCCAGCGTTTCAGCACGGCGGCCCGTATTTCCGCTGGAGACCGCTCTGAGACACCACTCGCTATTGCCTCGTCGATGACGCGCTGTTGAAAGGCTAAACGCTGATCTCTGTCCTGCTGGCCACGGATCAGCTCCCGCACATACTCCGACGCATTGCCGTAGCGGCCGGACGCGACCTGCTCCTCCACCCACGCCTTCAATTCGTCCGTCAGGGATATGTTCATCGTCGCCATGAGCGCATTCTACCATGCATGGCAAACTTTGCCAAACCTCAGATCGCGCCGCTGGCTGCCAGAGCGTCCACATCCAGCCCGGCTTCACGCAGCACGGCCTCGGTGTGCTCGCCCGCCTTGGGCGGGTCGAGGCGCAGGGGCAGGCGGTCCCCGCCCAGGCTGATCGGCAGGTTGGGCAGCTTGGTGCGCGCGCCGTCTTCCATCTCCATGTCGAGCAGTCCGCCGCCCGCATTCAGATGCGGATCGTCGAACATCTCTTCGGGCTTGCCGATGGGCGCAAACGGCAGGCCGAGCGTCTCGATGCGCTCCATGAGTTCGGCCTTGGTCAGCGCGCGAAAAGCCGCTTCCACCTGCGGCAGGAACTTCTCCTTGTGGATCACGCGGTCGCGGTTTTCCGCCAGCTCCGGATCGTCCAGCAGGTGCTGGAGGTCGAACGCCTCGCATAGCGTCTTCCACTGCCCGTCGCTCACCACGCCGACGAAGACCTGCTCTGCGTCCTTGGTGTCGAACAGCTGGTAGATCGCCCAGCTGCTGACCCGCGCGGGCATGGGCGCGGCCGGAGTGCCCGTCACGGCCAGCTGCGCCATGTGCTGACCGACGAGAAAGACCGTCGTTTCGAACAGCGCGGCGGAGACATGCTGGCCCCTGCCCGTCGCATGCCGCTGGTTCAGCGCGGCCATCACGCCCATCGCGCCGAACATGCCGCCCGTCACGTCGATGACGGATGTGCCCGCGCGCAGGGGTCGTCCCGGCGGCCCGGTCATATAGGCCAGCCCGCCCATCATCTGCGTGACCTCGTCCAGCGCCGTGCGGTGGCTGTAGGGGCCGTCGAGAAAGCCCTTTTCGGAGCAGTAGATCAGCCGCGGATTGCGCGCGGACAACGCCTCCCAGCCAAAGCCCAACCGATCCAGCGCGCCGGGCCGGAAGTTCTCGATGAACACGTCTGCTCCGTCGATCAGCTCCAGCACGGCCCGCTTGCCGGCCTCGCTCTTGAGGTCCACGCAGATCGACCGCTTGTTGCGGTTATACATCGGAAAATAACCCGCCCCCGCCCCGCGCAGGCGGCGTGTCTTGTCCCCGCCCAAGGGCTCGACCTTGATCACATCCGCGCCGAGATCTGCGAGCATAAGCCCGGCGGCCGGCCCCATGACCATGTGGGAGAACTCGATGACGCGGATGCCGGAGAGGGGGAGGTCGGTCATGCTTGGGCCTCGAACTTTTCGACGACTTCGCCGGGCGTCAGAATGGTGACGCCGTCACGCGCGCGCAGTTCGGCAAGTAGATCCCGCAACGCGCCGATGCGGAAGGGCTGGCCGATGATGTAGGGCGTCAGGGTCAGCGTCAGGCTTTGCGTCCCGAACCGCTCATGCTCGCCTGAAAGATAGTCCACCGCCTCGATGATCTGCCTGCGCCAGCTATCTTCTGTCTGGCGGCGGATGTGCAGCAGGGTGAAGTCGGACAGCTCGTATGTGTTGGGCAGCAGCGTCACGCCTGTGCTGGTCGCAAGCGGCACGGTGTCCGCCTCCCAGTCGAGGCAGTATCTCACCCCGGCCGCGGCCAGGCGGTCCAGCGTTCGTGACGACTGGTTGCGCGCCGGGCTCATCCAGCCGGTCGCTCCGGGGACAGCCTCCAGCGTCTGCGCGATCAGCGCATCCTCCTCGGCCTCGCCCATGCCCTCATGGTGGATGTGATCGGTCGAGACACCATGGGCAATGGTCTCGTGACCC
>JAHDEU010000076.1 GCA_020628635.1 Hellea sp.
GAGGGTCACGGGCAGGCCGGCAATGACCATGGGCACTTCGACCACGTCGCGGGTCGTCCCGGCGACCGGCGACACGATGGCGGCGTCGCGGCCCGCGAGCTGGTTCAGCAGGGTGGACTTGCCCGCATTGGGCGCACCGATGATGGCGATGTCGATGCCCGCCCGCACGGCCTGCGCGCGTCCCGCGCGGGCAAGGGCGGCCTCGATGTCTGCGGCCACGCCCTGCAGGATCGGGTGGGCGGCGTGAGAGAGCGCGTCGGGCACGTCGGCCTCGTCCGCGAAATCGATCTCGCCCTCGATCTGGGCCAGCGCGTCGAGAAGCCCGGCGCGCCAGCCTTCATAGGTCTGGCGCAAGGAGCCTTCCATTTGCGCGAGGGCTTGCCGTCGCTGTCCCTGCGTGCGCGCATCGATCAGGTCCATCAGCCCCTCGGCCTCGGTCAGGTCCATGCGGCCGTTCTCCACCGCGCGGCGGGTGAAGGCACCGGGTCCGGCAGGCGCAGCGCCGGCCGAGAGCAGGGCATCCGACACCGCGTCGATGACGGCGGCCGAGCCGTGGCATTGCAGCTCAACCACATCCTCGCCGGTGAAGCTGTTGGGACCGGGGAAGTAGATCAGCACGGCTTCGTCGATCGCCTCGCCACCGGACCTCAGCGTGCGCAGCACGGCGCGGCGCGGGGGCAGGGGGCGCGGCCCGGCCAGCGTCAGCGCAATCGGCAAGGCCTTGCCGCCGGACAGGCGGATGACCGCCACGCCCGCACGGCCCGGCGCGCTGGCCAGTGCGAATAGAGTTTCATCATGCACGGGCAGCGCCTTATAGGCTGGGACCATGAGAACCAAGATCAAGCCGACCAACATGCTCGCAACGCTGTCCATGCTGGCCGTCAGCCTCGCCTCCTGCGCGGAGGTCATGGACGCGCCACCTGCAAGCGAGCCAAGGGCGGAGCCTGTCATGATGGAAGGCCTCGCCCCCATCCGCACCTATCTGGACTGCCTGCCGGACGACGCCGTTTTGGTCGCAGCCCACCGGGGCACGGGCGAGGGACTGGGCGCGCCGGAGAACTCCGTATCCGGCCTGGAAGCGCTGATCGAAGCGGGCGTGATGATGGCAGAGATCGACATTGCGCGCATCCGCGACGGCACGCTGATCAGCTTCCATGACGGCGTGTGGGAGGAGAAGTCGTCGGGCACCGGCCCGGTGGTGTCCACCCGCCGCGCCGATTTCGACCGCATCCGCCTGCGCGACCGCGAGGGCGGCTCGGTCGGCGGGGAGCCGGTTCCGACGCTGGACGCCATGCTCGATGCCGCGCAGGGCCGCATCTACCTGGAACTCGACTTCAAGACATCGGCCGACATCCCGCGCGTGATCGATCTGGTCCGCGCGCGCGGCATGGAGGACGAGGTCATATTGATCGCGACCGACGCAGCAGAAGCCAAGCAGCTCGCGCCTTACGCGGACGAGTTCCTGCTGTCCCTCGGCTACCGCGACCGCAAGCCGGGTCACGGCGTGTGGGTCGGCGGGCGCTGGCGCGACGACGCGCAGGAAACACTTGGGCAGCGCCATTACCGGCTGGGCGCGCAGTGGCAGCGCAACGCGCAGGAATTGCCCCGCGCGCGCCAGCGTCTCGACCTGCTCGTGACCGACCAGATCACGCGCTACGCCCCGGTCGAAGGCCTGCGCAATGCGCGCGCATTCGAGTCCTGCCTCGCCAAAGGCTGACACAGCGCCCGGCTGTTCCTTCCCGCAACAGCAATTTCCGTTTGAACGGCCTTTCGCTCTTTTCTAGAAGCGTTGCATGGCCCGCACGGGAGCCCGCTGGGGAATATTGGGCCGAAAGGGACAGCTATGCGCAGATTTTTCGAAGACCGGCTGTCGCTGGATCTGGGAACCGGCCTGGTCGGTCTGGAGTTCGCCGACAGTCTGCAACCCATCGATTTTCGCAAGACCGTGGACGCAGGCCTTACGGTCTCGCTTGCCAAGCCCGTGGAGCCGCTCCGCATGGAAGGCGACGACCACGGCAACGATGCGGGCAGCGCGACGGTGCTGGAAGAGGGCGTGTCGGTCTCCGGCGTGCTGGAAACAGGCGACGACCAGGATTGGTTCTCCTTTGCGGTGACGGCCGGCACGTCGGTGCAATTCGTCGTCCCTGCCGATCTGGACGGCGCGATCGCGGGCTACCGCATCGTTGATGAGTTCGGTGCCGATGTCCCCTTCACCGCCGGTCAAAACGACAACATGGAGATCGTCTCCACGGTCGATGTCGGTTCCACCGGATTGATCTACATCGTGATCGAGGCGTCGGGGCCGTCCGACATAGCCTACACCGTGCGCGCCGAAGCCGCGCAGGACGATTTCGGCAACACGCCGGACACGGCCGGCACCGTGCCGGCGAACGGGTCGATCGCCGGCGAGATCGAGTCGTCGGGCGATGATGACTGGTTCGAGGTGCAGCTCACGGGTGCCAACACCCTGCTGGCCGACTTCGACAATCCGGATTTCGGGCTGCAGGACGTGACCCTGTCGCTCTACGACGCGGACGGGACGCGCATTGCCCGGACCCAGCGCGACACCTTCCAGTCCGACCCGAGCTTTTTCGCCGACCTCGGGGAGGGAACCTACTATCTCGGCGTGTCGGCCGCCTCTGGCACGGGCAACTACACGGTCCAGACCTCCACCGCGACCGATGACTTCGGCAGCTCGCGCGCCCGGGCGGAAAGCTACACCTTCGACACGGAAGTCAGCGGCGCGATCGACTATCAGGGCGACCGCGACGTCTTCACATTCACCCTGGTGGACAGCGCGCAGGTCTCGTTCAACATCTCCGACGGCGGCGAGCAGAACGTCTTTCTCAGCGTGCAGAACGTGGACACATTCGCGACCAATTCCGGCTCCGGCAACTTCACCGCCGGTCTGGTGGCGGGCACCTACACCATGACCGTCGAGGGCATAAACGGGCCGGGCAGCTACACCTTTTCCGCCACGGGCGGCGAGGCGGCCGAGGACGACACGCCCGGCGATGCGTCGACCCCGCGCGTCGCGGAAGTCAACGGCGATGCGGTGACGGGCGTGATCGAGTTCGACGGCGATGCCGACTGGTTCCAGATCTCGACCGTGGAAGGCCAGACCTATGAGTTCAGCCTCGAGGACACGCAGCTGCAGGACTTCGACGTGCGCATCGTCGATGCCGATGGCAACACAGTCGACGAGCTGTTCGTGGAGCAGAATTTCGAGCTCACGGACACGTTCGTCGGCTTCATCGCGTCGCGCACGGGCGACTTCTTCCTCAGCGTGTCCAGCGTGAACTACATCGACCCGGTCGCCTATGACTTCACCATTTCCAGCGATGCGGTCGCGGATGACGACTTCGCGGCCGACACCTCCACCACCGGCGTCGTCGTCATCGACGCGGACGGCTTGAGCGGTGCGCTGGGCGGCGTGCTGGAGCGCGAGGGCGATGTCGATTGGTTTGCCTTTGACGGCACACAAGGCCAGACCGTGCAGTTCATCGGAACGCCCGAAATCCAGTTCGAGATATATGACGCCAATGGCGACGTTGTCACGGAGGGCGTGCGCCTGACGGGCGGGCAGATCGATCCGGGCATGGCGCTGTTCGACATTGCACAGACGGGGCAATATTTCATTTCCGTGTCTCAGGCGGCAGGCGTCGTCCCGATCGAGTACGGCGCGTCCTACGCCGTGGTCCCGAGCGACGAGACCGGCGCCATCGCCGTGGACGAGGTCGTGACTGTCTTCCTGTCCGATTCCGAGGATATCGACGACTACACGATCACGCTGGAAGCCGGGACGGAATATTACCTGTCGGGCCAGTGGAACTTCGCGGATGCCTTGCTGTTGAACTCGGACGAGATGCGCATCGACACCTTCGACGCGGACAGCATCTTCACCGTGTCCGAGACCGCAGAATACACGCTGCGCTACGCGACCGACATCGCCACGGGCACGTTCGAGCTGTTCAACATCCGACTGATCGAAGTGCCGGACGATGTGAATGTGACCACCACGCAAGCCGAGCTGGAAGCGGGCCTGTTGTCCTTTGCTCATTCGGATGGCGATGTGGACAGCTTCAGTTTCGACCTCGGCGGATCGTCATCACGCGCTTTCCGGATCATCCCGGTCGGAGAGGATGACGGCGTAACGCTGAGCGGCGTTTTCGACGGGCTCGACGGCGACCTGGCCGTGACGGGCACGCTGAACGGTGTGCGCACCATCTATTTCACGGACGCTGTGGGCGCGAATGGCAGGTTCTCCCTCACCGGCGACCGCGTGGGAGAGTACAAATTCCGCATCGAGGAAATCGCAGACGACTTCGTCAACTCGGTCGAAACCGACAGCGCGCTGGCCGCCGGTGAAAACGGCTCCGTGTCCGGGCAGATCGACTTTGCGGGCGACACGGACTGGCACAGCTTCACCGCGACCGAAGACGCGGCGTACCGCTTCACCACGATCGGAGCGGAAGGCAGCTTCCTCACCGACCTGCTGGATGCGAACGGCAATTCCATCGCCGCAGACGTGTCCGATACCCAAACCGTTTTCCTCCAAACAGGACAGACCGTTTACCTCGCGGTCAGCGCGGCGGGCTCGCTCACCAATGGCTACACGCTGAGCGCGGAAGTCGTCCCGGACGATCACGGCAATAATGCGCAGGGCGCGACCGCCGTGGCTTATGGCGACATGGTGACCGCGCGCACGGACTATTTCACAGACCGCGATGCCTTCACCATCACGGCTGACGCGCGCGACGTCATCGTCCTCGAATTTGGCGACAACTTCTTCTTCAACTATACGATCATCGGTCCGAATGGCGACGCGCTCGGCAGACCGACGATTGCGTCCGGCACGGCTGCCCTCCAGGCCGATGTCGCGGGCGACTACACCATCATCATCAATTCGAGTGGCGGCTTCAGCGAGGGGACCGTGACCAATTTCACCCTGTCGCGCCGCATCGACGCGCTCACGGGCGGAACGGACACGGTCGGGCGCATCGAGGCCAACTCTCTGCAGAACGGAACCTATGAGTTCTTCGGCGATGTCGATGCGTTCTCCTTCACCCTGACGGAAGGGGAGGACATGCTCTTCCAGACGCTGCGGGGCGGCGTGCTGCGCTACGAGATCCTCGACGCGGACGGCACGCTCGTGCAGACGGGCGAAGACTACGCCAATCTCACGACCGACGGACTCGCGGCGGGCGAGTATTTCGTCGTGCTCAACAGTTTCGAAGATGGAAGCGGCTTCCAGGGCGGCTACCGGATCGGAGCGTTCTCAACCATAGACGACTATGACGGCCTGCCGGGAGACGCCAATATCGGCACGGTCGCGGTCGGCGGTTCGGTCACGGCCGTGCTCAATCCGGTGGAGCCGATCGGCGACACGGTCGCGGACCAGGACGCCTTCACGCTCAGCCTCGCGGCCGGGCAGAGCATCGTCATCGCGGAACGCAGCGCAACGGGTGCGACCATCGGCACGCTGCTTGTCGGACCGGACGGAATTCCGCTCGCGGCGAATTTCGACCTGAACGACAACTACACAGGACCCATCGTCTTCACGGCGGAAACGGCTGGCGACTACACGGTGATCGGCTTTGGCGTGCAGGAGGGCCAGACCGACCTTTATTCCATCGACATCTTCGCGCGCACCGTGGGCGCGGAGACCCCCGACCAGATCGTGGGCGGCACGGCGCGCGACGTGATCGAGGGCGGGGCGGGCGACGACACGTTGTTCGGCGACGCGGCCCGCGGCGTGCCGGCCAATAGTTTCGAGGCACAGCTCTACCGCTCCTACCAGGCCGTGTTCGACCGCGCGCCGGATGCGGCCGGCTTCGAGTTCTTCCTCGACGCGATGCAGCTGGGCATCTTCAGCCAGGAACAGGTGCTGGTCGAATTCGTGGGCTCGCAGGAGTTCCAGGACACTTACGGCGAGCTGTCCAACCGCGCCTTCGTGGAACAGCTCTACCGCAACGTGCTGGACCGCGAGGGCGACCCGGACGGGGTGGGTGCCTTCACCGCCGCGCTGGATGGCGGCGCAACCCGTGCGCAGGTCGTGCTCGACTTCGCCAATTCTGCCGAGTTCATCGGCACGACCGGCCTCGGCGTGGCGGCCTTTCTGAACAATGTGTCGCTGTCGCCTTACGAGGGCCAGGTCTACCGCGCCTATCAGGGCGTGTTCGGCCGCGAGCCCGACCTCGGCGGTTTCGACATCTTCATCAGCGCGCTGGAAGTCGGCCTGCTCGACCTGCAGGGCATCATCAACGACTTCACCGGATCACCGGAATTCCAGGCGACTTATGGCGAGCTGTCCAACCGCGACTTCGTGGAGCTGCTCTACACCAATGTGCTGCCGGGCAATGAGGACGCGGTCGGGCGCGCGGCCTTCACCGCGGCGCTGGATGCGGGCGATCTGACACGCGCGCAGGTCGTGCTCGACTTCACCGAGAGCTTCGCCTTCCAGCAGGCGACGGCCGCAGACGCGGTCGCCTTCAGGAACCGCATCTTCGAAAACAACACCGACGTCATCTATGGCGGCGCGGGCGATGACACGATGTTCGGCGGACGCGGCGTGGACGTCTTCGTCTATGCCAACGGGACGGACGGTGCGGACACCATTCTCGACTTCACGCCGGGTGTGGACGTCATCGACATCGCGCAGAACAGCCAGAACCTGCCCTTCATCTTCGACTTCGAGGGCTTGCGGCAATTGATGAGCCAGGACGGCAATGATGTGCTCATCGACTTTGGCGAGGGCAATACGGTCCGGCTGGTCAATGTGCAGCTGGACGCGCTCACGGTCCGCGACTTCGTGCTCCAGGGCGGCGTGGCCGACGACTATGTCTTCACCTCCGCCGAGCCGCCGCAGTCCGTCGACATCTCCAAGCCGGACATCGCGCCGGTCTCCGAACAGCCCGCATCCGAGGCTCCGGCGCTCGACATGGTCGATGCGACCGTGACCTTTGACGGCCTGTTCTGGACGGTGGAGGACAACGCGCTCCTCTAGGCGGCGTTTCGCCCCGCCATCGCTGCATCCACACGTTGAACCCGGCCTGCCCGCGCCCTAGAGCGAGCGGGCCGGGGCGGCGCGGACGTGATGAGTGGGGACGACAATGCGCAATGAGCGACTGAACGGCCTGGCGACGCTGGAGCTGCGGGGCCTGTCCGCCCTGCCATTGAACGCCGTTTCGGCCAAACCGGCCCCCGACCCGCGCTTCGAGGACCCGGACGTGCCCGGCGACGCATCCACCACGGTCACGCTGAGCAAGGACGAAGAGATCGTCGAGGGCGGCGTGTCCGCGACCGATCAGGACTGGTACCGGCTGGAAATCGGCGAGGGCGAGCGGGTCACGATCAGCGTGACCGCTTTCGATTTCGAATCCGACCTCACCCTGTCGATCCTCGACGCGCAGGGCAATCTCGTCGTGTCCGTCAATACGGTGGACGAGACCATGCCCGACATGGGCGGTATTGCGGACATCACCCTGTTCGACGGCGTCGGCGACAATTCCACCCAGGTCGAACCGGGCCTGTATTTCGTGGCCCTGTCCACGCCGGATGCCGGCGCCGACTACGCCCTGTCCGCCGCCCTGACCCCGCAGACCGATGACGACACGCCCGTCCAGACCGACGAGGGCGAGGGCGACTTCGCGGCCGACGCGTCCACGACCGGCGTCATCGCGCTGGACGGATCAGAAGTCACCGGGCGGTTGAACCCGGACGGCGATATCGACTGGCTCGCCGTGACGGTGGACAGCGCGCAGGACCTCGTCTTCACCGTGTCCCTCACGGAAGAGGACGCCCTCACCGAACTCGACTTCCAGATCTTCGACGGCGCGGGAGAGCCGGTCGCTATCGCGAGCGTGGTCGATACGGGAGCCGAGAGCGGCGCGGCCTATGAAGTGCGCGCATCCTTTTCCGAAGCAGGCACCTATTACTTCTCCATCGCCGTCAGCGAAATCATCCCGGATTCCCTGCGCGGCATCTATTCCATCAGCGCGCAGCAGCAGGTGGACGACGTCCCCGGCAATGCGAGCACCACGGCCACGCTGGCGCTGGACGGCGCGGCCGTGGAAGGCATGATCGAGTTCCCGGGCGACCAGGACTGGTACGCGGTTGAACTCGCCGCCGGGCAGACATTCAGCGTTCGCTCGGACTTCGTCGGGGAAGACAACGGACAGCCCGCCTCCGTCACCCTGCGCCGCGCGGACGGCTCCGAGATAGACGCCTTTTCCGTCGCGTTCGACGGCCGCGAAAGCACTGAGCTCTCGACCTTCCGCGTGCTCGAGGCGGGAACCTACTATGTGTCCGCGCAGAGACGCTCCGACATGGCCGACTATCGCCTCAGCGCAACATCCATCGCTGACGGGCTCGGACCCAGCGCCACGACGGGGCTGTTCACCGGGACCGACGCCGAACCGCTCAGCCAGCC
>JAHDEU010000077.1 GCA_020628635.1 Hellea sp.
TGTAGCCGCGCCGGTACTCGAACTTGTCGACCGCCTTCATCAGGCCGATATTGCCCTCCTGGATCAGGTCGAGGAATTGCAGGCCACGGTTCGTGTATTTCTTGGCAATCGAGATGACGAGGCGCAGGTTCGCTTCGACCATTTCCTTCTTGGCCTGACGCGCCTCGCGCTGGCCCTTCTGGACCTTCTGCACGATGCGGCGGAACTCGTCGACAGGCACGCCGGTCTCCTGCGCCATTTCGGCGATCTCGGCGCGGATCTTCTCGATCGTGACGGCCTCGCGCCCGATGAAGCGCTCCCACGCCTTGCTCGTGCCCTGCATGTCCTCGAGCCAGTTCGGGTTGAGCTCGCTGCCCAGATAGCTGGCGAGGAACTCCTGCCGCGGCACGCCATTGCCGTCGGCGAGACGCATCAGCCGGCCTTCCAGCGAGATGAAGCGCTTGTTGATGGTGAAGAGCTGGTTCACCAGAGCATCGATCCGCGCATTGTTGAGCTGCAGGTCGTTGATCTCCTCGACGATGCGGTCCTGGATCTCGTCATATTCCAAGCGCTGCGGCTTGCGCAGGCCCTTGCCCTTGAGGCGGGCGGCGATGAGCATGTTCTGCAGCTTCTGGAAGCGGCCGAAGTCTTCCGCCACGCGGTCGAGCTTTTCCATGATCTCGTCGCGCAAGGCGGCTTCCATCGCGGCCATGGAGAGATTTGTCTTGTCCTCTTCCTCCTCCTCGTCCTCGACGGGCTTCTCACCCGGTGCGTAGTTGCGCTCCGGCAGCTTAAGCTTGCGCTCCTCGGCGAGGCTCGGCAGGTCGCCCTCTTGCGCTTCCAGCTCGCCCTTCTCGATCTTCTCGCGGCGCACAGCCAGGTGCGAGCGGTCTTCCTGTATGTTGCCGATCGAGCGGTTGTAGGTCCCGTCCAGATCGATGATGTCGCGCAGCAGGATGTGGCCTTCTGCCAATTCCTCGCGCCAGATCATCAGCGCCTCGAACGTCAGCGCGCTCTCGCACAGACCCTTGATCATGGTCGTGCGACCGGCCTCGATGCGCTTGGCGATGGCGATCTCGCCCTCGCGGGACAGCAGCTCGACTACGCCCATTTCGCGCAGATACATCCGCACGGGGTCGTCGGTGCGGTCCAGCTCTTCCTTGGAGTTGCCGCCCTTGACGGCCGTGGTTTCCGTGCGGGCCAGCGTTTTCGGGCCCAGCGTCGGCTCGTCCTTCTCGTCATGGACCGAGATGCCCATGTCGGAGAGCGCGGCCAGCACGACTTCGATCTCCTCGGCCGTGATGCCGTCAATGTCGAGGTGCTTGTTCAGGTCGTCCTGATGCAGCAGGCCGGACTTCTTGGCCTTGGCGAGCATGCGCTTGACTTCGATATTGTTGAAGTCGAGCCGCGAACCCGAACCACCCTTGGTGGTCAGTTCGGTCGAGCCCGCGCCTGTCTTTGGATCGGCTTCAGCCATTTAGGTCCGTCTCCTTCGGGTCCAGCTGTTGCCAGCCACACCCGCAAAAACTCGTGCGACCTTCGCGTACCCGCAAAGGCCGTAAGTTATGGTTAATCGCGGGTGCGTTGATGCGCCCGCATGAGGCGATGCATCGCCTCACTGTTGTTCTTCCGGATCGACTCGGTCATGCGCGACCGCTGCGCGTCCGATGCTGATTCACGAGCCTGTTCCAAATAGGTGGCGGCCTCATCGCTCCAGAGTGCCGCGCGGTCGCTCATGTCTGCATCTGCCCCGCCCAGAGCCGCGGTGATCAGAGATCGCCGCGACAGGAGGGTGCGTAACGCCTCTTCCAATCCTTCCCTTTGCATATGCGTGTGCAACCCCGCGACTTCAATAGCTTTTGTCTGACGCCAGTAGCGCAGCACACCGCGCTGCAATGCCGCATGGGCGGGGTCGTCGAAGGTGAGCTCGAAGAAGGTTTCGTCCACTTCGGACAGCATGTCTGGGAATAGCAGTATGCCGCCCAGCAGCGTCTGCGCCTGCCGCGAATTGGTCGCAAGCCGCTGCGCACCCGCCGCCAGCACGGCCTTGTCGGCCTTTTTCTCGCGTGGTTTCGCGCTCCACTGCGGCTTCACGCGGCCGAATTGGCGGTCGAAGCGTCCCAGCAGATTGGCCTCATAGGCCTCGCGAACGCTCGGGTCCTTGATCTCGCGAAGCGCCTCGAACAGCCGCGTCTTCAGCCCCGCCTTGGCTTCGGGCGTGTTCAGGCTCTCGCGGTCGAGCTCTCGCTTCCACAGCATGTCGACCAGCGCGACGGACCGTTCCAGCAATGCGGCGAATGCGGGCGCACCTGATTCGCGGATCAGATCGTCCGGGTCCTGCCCTTCCGGCATCATCACGAAGCGCAAGCTCTGCCCCGGCTTGAGCAGTGGCAGGGCGCGTTCGATGGAGCGGTAGGCCGCGCGCAAGCCAGCCTTGTCGCCGTCGAAGCAGAGATAGCCGTCCGGCCCCGCGCGCCAGATCAGGGCCAGCTGATCCTCCGTCAGCGCGGTCCCGAGCGGCGCGACGGCCTGCGGGAAACCCGCCCGCGCCAGCGCGATGACGTCCATATAGCCTTCCACCACGATCAGCCCGCGCGCCGGGTTCTTCGGATCAGCCAGCGCAGCGCGTGCGCGGTGATAGTTGTAGAGCAGCCGTCCCTTGGAAAAGAGCGGCGTGTCGGGACTGTTGAGATATTTGGCCCGCTGTTCGTCGCTCATCGCCCGGCCACCGAACGCGACCAGCCGTCCCCGGCTGTCGTGAATGGGAAACATGATGCGGTTGCGGAAACGGTCCCACGACCCACGCGACTTGTCGTCCGGCTCGATCAGCAATCCGGCCTCGATCAGCTGGCGCTCCTCAGCACCCTCGCGGATCAGATTGTCCTTGAGGTCCGAAAAGCTGTCCTGCGCGAAACCCAGCCCGAAATACTGCGCCGCCGTCTTCGACAGCCCCCTGCCCTTCAGATACTCCCGCGCCGCCTCTCCCGGTGCGCGCAGCAGCGTCTTGGCGTAATGGTCCGCCGCGCGCTCCATCCAGCTGATCGCCGCCTTGCGCTCTCGGGCGCGCTCCTCCGCGCGCGGATCCGTCTTTGGCAGATCCATCCCGGCGAGCCCCGCCAGATGCTCGACCGCTTCCGGAAAGCTGTGGCCCTGCACCTCCATCAGGAAGCTGATCGCATCGCCGTGCTTTCCAGAGGAAAAGCAGTGGTAGAAGCCCTTCTGGTCATTGACGAAAAAGCTCGGCGTCTTCTCATTGGTGAAGGGGGACAGGCCCGCATATTCGCGGCCCTGACGGCGCAGCTTCACATGCCGTCCCACCACGTCCGACACGCGGACGCGGGACTTCAGCTCTTCCATGAATGCTTCGCCGAACCTCACGTCCCAAACCTAGCCCCGGCGCGCGCGCGGGGCGAGTCGCATTTACCGCTCCACCGCATAGATGCGCGCGCCGTCCTCCCACAGCAGGGTCAGACCCGCGACCGGCTCTCCGTGGCTCAGTGCGGCGTGCAGGCCGTCCGGTGCGCGCTCGGCGTAGATCGCCGCGTGATAGGCACAATGGACCACGCGCTCCACGCCGAACCGCTGCAGCTTGGTCACGGCCTGATCGGGAGGTGACGTGGCGATATCGATGTGCCGCGCGATGTCCTCCGCACCGCGGTGATAATTGCTGGCCAGAACGCGGTGCGGCGTGTCCATGAGGATCGTCGGCCCGGCGTTGAACGGCGCCATGACGAAGAGCGGCTGGCCGCCGCCGAGTTCCGCCGCGGCCCGGTCGTAGTCGCAGGGTTCCAGCGCGGTGTCCGTCTCATCCGTCTCGCCGTCTTCCGCGCTCAGCACCAGCATCCCAACGGGAAACGCCAGCTGCATGGGATGCACGATGAATGCGGCCAGCACGGCGAGAGCGGCTGCCGCGCGTGTCCGCTCGCGCGCCGCGAAGCGGGACAGCACGACGACAAGAGACAGCGCGCTGAACGCCCACAGAACGGAGGTATAGCGGATCTGGTAGATCGTGAAGGCAGCCGCTCCGGCCACCAGCACCACAAGCAGCAAAAGCCCTGCGGAACGTTGCACGCACAGGCTCCAGATCAGCAATGCGGCCGCCACCAGAAACGTCCCGAATGTCAGGGCGAGCCTGAGCGGCACATTGCCGTCGGCATCCGCAAACCCCTTCGCCTCCGCCACTTCCGACAGCCAGAACTCGGTCACCGGCTCCGGCAGGCCGTCCAGCGGATTGGCGAGGCAATGCGGCGCGCTTGCGGCGAGCAGGCCCACCGCAATCACGCCGAGCGCCGACAGGACGGCAAAGCGGGTCCACCGCCCCCGCCCGGTTGCGAAGCGCGCGAGCAGAAACAGCCCTCCGCCGCCGACCACGGCGGCCAGCACATGGATGACCGAAATCTGGTCGCAATCCGCCAATCCGTAGCGTGCGGGCGGGATGGAAACGAAGAACAGCACGACCATGGCTGCCGCGAGCGCAGCACCGAACCCGGCCGCGCGTTTGGGCGCGCCAGTCCATGCCCAGTCGATCGCGGGATAGGCGCAGAGCACGGCGCAGAACACCAGCGTTTCCGTTCCGATGGCGATGGACAAGGCCACGGCCGCGCCCGCCACGGCACCCAGGACGTGCGCCCGGCCTGTCGGCGCGACCAGCGCCGTGGCCGCCAGCGCCAGCAGGATCATCTGCCAATTGTGATGGTCGATCCGGCCCGGGATGAACACGGTCAGCTGCGTGATAATCACAGCACCGCCGACCGCGCCGACGAGCAGGCCGACCGTGCCGCCAAAAGACCGGCCCGCCGCTGCGAGGACCGCCACGAACACCCCGCCCAGCATGGGCGGCCAGACCGTTGCCGCCAAGAGCAGCGCCCGCTCCCGGCCTGCGAAGGGTTCGATCAGGAGTGCGAGCGCGGCGATCGGGACGTCCACCAGCCTCGACCAGTGCATCCGCGTTCCCTCCACGCCGAGCCTGTTCTGGTCCGTGTCGAACCACGACTGCCCGCCCATCCAGTCACGAACCTGCATCAGGCGCATGATGTCGTCGAAAGGATCATCCGGGCCGATGTCGCCCGCCCCGAGAGCGACGGAAATGGGCCGCAACATGCTGTAGGCGATGAGCAGCACGACGGCCGCCCAGACGGCGCCGTCCTGCCATGTCCATGCCGAAAGCGAGGCTCGTCCCATTGGGCGGAGCTAGACGGGAAAACTTAGCAAACTGCCAAAGGCGGCTTTGCGGGCAACCCGCACGCGCATCGGCCTGGCCACCTAGGGCGCGATGATCCGCCGGAACAGCGCGGTCGCTTCGTCCTTGAGGGGTTCGGTGTCGCGCACCGAATTGCGGTTGGCCTCGGCCCACTCGAAAGCCTCGTGGACAAGCGCGTCCAGCACAGGCTCCTTGTCAACCAGGCCGCGTTCCATGCCGTCCGCCTTGCGGCTGATCAGCTCTTTCAGGTGGATTTCCGCTTCTGATCCGATCTCCACCCCGCCCAGCAGGTCGAAAACGTTCATGGGCGGAGGCGAGCCGGCGTTCTGCTCCAGCCAGTGCAGAGCGAGCGCGGCGCGCAGCGTATAGAGATAGCGCTTGATCTTCATCTGCGGCGCGTCCGCATCCCATTGCCGCCGACCCAGCTTCCAATAGTGATGCAGGCTTGGCGTGTGCCGTGTCGCGCGCGACGCCAGTTCCGCCAGCGCGTCGGACGTGTCCGCGTCCCACTGGTAGCGGATGGGGCTGGTCAGCCATTCCAACAGGACCGGATTGGACTTCAGCATGAGGTTCAGCGCCTTTCGGATGTCCCAGCCGGACACGTCGAAATCGTCCACGATGGGCCGCTCTATGACGTCGCGTCCGGGCTGCAGGGACAGATACCAGTCGCGCGGATGGGCGTAGACGAAGCGCACGTCGTAGTCGGAATCCGTGGACGGAAAGCCCCAGGCGCGCGAACCCGATTCCACGGCGAACAGGATACGCACGCCCTCCTCGTCCGCGATGCGGCGAATGCGGGACTGGATTTCGGCCTGCGCGGCCGCAGGGATTTCGGCAATGGAGGTCATGGCCGAGCGCCCGTCGCGCAACTCCGGTGCGCGGTCAAGCCCTGCCAAGACCGATACGGCCAGTCCCGATTCACGAAAAGCTAAGGGAGATTGTTTAGCACGCGCTCACGGCAAGCTGCCGCCGACGGGATGGGAAAACGTGACGCCGATGGACCTTCGAAATCAAGCCACAGACCAAGGCAGTGAGCCCAGCCACTTCGGCGATCTCGACATCGCCGTCCTGCTGCCCTGCTACAATGAGGCCGCATCGATCGCGCAGGTCGTGCTCGATTTCCGCCGTGCCCTGCCCGGGCAACGCATCTATGTCTATGACAACAATTCCAGCGACGGCACGGCGGAACAGGCCGCGCGGGCAGGCGCGATCGTGCGCAGCGCGCCGCGACCGGGCAAGGGCACTGTCGTGCGGCGCATGTTCGCCGACATCGACGCCGACATCTACATCATGGCGGATGGCGACGGCACCTACGACATATCTGCTGCGCCGACGCTGATCCGCGCGCTGGTCGAGAACCATGTCGACATGGTCGTGGGCACGCGTGACAACGTCCATGTCGATGCGGGCCGCGCGGGCCATGCGTTTGGCAACCGACTGTTCAACGCCGCCTACCGCGCCGTCTTCGGCAATGACTTCAGCGACATATTCTCCGGCTACCGTGTCTTCACCCGCCGCTACGCGAAGAGCTTCCCCGCCCTCAGCCCCGGCTTCGAGATAGAGACGGAGATGAGTGTCTTCGCCTCCAGCCTCCGCCTGCCCACGATGGAGATCGGCACGCATTACGGCGTGCGCGGCGAGGATTCGGAGAGCAAGCTGTCGAGCCTCAAGGACGGGCTGAAAATCCTGCGGATGATCGCGCGGCTGTTCAAGGAGACCAAGCCGCTCGTCTTCTTCAGCTATATCGCGCTCGCCATGCTGGGCGTGTCGCTGTTGTCGGCCACGCCCGTGCTCATCGAGTATTTCCAGACCGGCCTGGTCGAGCGCATGCCGACCTGGGTCATGTCCATGTCCATGCTGCTCGCCAGCCTGATCGTGTTCAGTGCCGGGGTCGTGCTCGACACCGTCGTGCGCGGACAGGTCGAAGCCCGCCGTCACCGCTATCTGTCCGTCCCGGCCGCGCGCGGCGAGAAATCCATGTCGGCCACTCCGCTCAACGACCGGCGCGATCCCGCTCGCCCCGCCCGCGTCGCGGCGCGGCAGGCATGAGCGCCGCGGCAACGATCACCGCGCCGATGAGTGCGTCCGTCTGGGTCATGATGGTCGGCGTGCCTGTCGTGATCGCATTCGGGCAATTGCTGTTCAAGCGTGCCGGAGAGGCGATGGACGGCCGGGGGTTCGACCTGTTTGCGCTCGCGACCAACCCGTCATTCCTGCTCGGCTCTGCGCTCTACGGTGCCGCCACCTTTGCCTGGGTCTTCGTGCTGAAAAGCGCCCCACTGACCAAGGCCTACACCTTCATGGCGCTGACCTATGTCATGGTCCCGCTGCTCGCGGTCGTTTTCCTCGGAGAGACCGTCACGCCGCGTTTCCTGCTCGGCATGACCGCCATTCTCGGCGGCATTCTGATCATCAACGTCCAATAGGCGCGGCACGCCCGCGCGGCGTGGCGTCCACCATAGGCCAGTTCGCCAGCAAGCGTTCCAGAGCTTCGCGGTCGCCCAGCCACAGGTCGACCTGCCGCTGCCGACTCAATACTTCTCTGTTGTCGTGTCTACCCTCGTGCTGTTCAACTGGACTTCAGGTCCAAATGCGGCAGTGCTTGGCGAGACACTTGCCACAACATGGACCGCGCCCATGACGAATGCGACCGTAGCAGCAGCGACCGCGGCGTTACGCCAATGGCCGAACATCGACTTGTCCGGCGGGGCTGCTGTCTCTGGCAGGGCTGTCGGGACTGGTGACGAGACAGGGAGTTGGGCTGGAACTTCGTCAGCCAAAGGATCGGTTTGAGATACCGCGGCGGTCAACCGGTAGCCTCGTCTCGGTACCGTCTCAATCATCATGCGCCGACCGTTCTGATCACTCAGCACTTTACGCAGAATAGAGATAGCGCGCGTCAGGCTCTCGTCACTTCCGAAGGACACGGTCCATACCGTATCCATGAATTTGTCGCGCGTGATTGTCGTGCCCGGATCGCTGGCCATAAGGCACAGCACGTCCATCACTTTCGGCTCAACCGAGTGAAAGCCTGTTGGCCCGTCGACGACACAACCCAATGGGTCGATCCTGAAGCCGCCGATACAGAATGTCTGCTTCATGTCCAATTGCATGGGCGCCCCGCAGTCCCTCTGGTCACCCTCTCGTTACAATCGCGATCCCCGCGACCT
>JAHDEU010000078.1 GCA_020628635.1 Hellea sp.
AAGCCGTCCTGCGCGCCCGGCTCTCCGGCTGGTGTCACATTCTCGAACCCGCGAAAGACCTGCGTGGGAATGGAGATCAGGTCTCCCGGCGAGAGGATGATCTCGGCGTCCGTGCCGTGCTCGCCCAGCATGAAGCGCCATTGCCCGGAGTGGACGTAGAAGACTTCGGCCGTGTCGTGGCTGTGCTGGGAATTGGTGCAGCCGGCGGGCTGGCGCGCCGCGCCGATATTGAAGCCGTGCGGCTCCGGGATGTGAATGTGCTGGTTGGGGTTTTCCGACACGCCCGGCCCGATCAGCGTGAAGTTTTCCTTGGCGTCCGAACCCGGCGTGCGGGTGTCGATGAAGGCGTCCCGGCAGGGCACGAGCTCATCATATCTGACGATGCGGGGATGGGAGTTCATGGGAGAAGACGCGCCGCCGAAGGATGGGTCCGGCGGCGCGCTGTGCCTGATGCGCTAGAAGCGCGCCTTGACGGTGACGCCGTAATTGCGCGGGTAGAGATAGCCCGTCTGCACGATGTCGTCCGAGTTGTTGTTGCCGCGCGCGAGAACGGCCGTGTCCTCGAGGTTCTCGACAAACGCTTCGACCGAATAGGTGTCCGTCGGGTCGTCCCAGATCAGGCGCAGGTCCGTCTTGGTGAAGCTGTCCTGCTGCTGGTTCGGGTCGGTCGCGAGCAGGTTGGACGTGTTGTAGCCGTCCGAGTAGTAGAACTGCGCATAGGGCGTCAGGCGACCAAGCTCATTGCCGAGATCGAACTCATAGGCTGCCGAGATCGACGCGGTGACGTCCGGCGACCACGGTGTGGTGTTGCCGTCCTGCTGGATGAAGCTCTGCACCTGGCCGCCAAACAGCTGATACGGGTTGAGCTGGCCGAACTCGCCGAACTCACTGTTCAGATAGGTCAACGCGGCGGTGAAGGTCAGGTTGTCGGTCGGGACCCAGACCCCGTCCAGTTCGATGCCGAAGGCTTCGATGTCGCCGCCATTGACCGATTCCGTGATGACGATGCCGCCTTCGGGGCGCTGGCGCTGGGTCAGCAGGTTGTCATAGGTCGTGTAGTGGACCGCACCGTTGAGCTGCAGCGCACCGCCCTGCAGGCGCGAGCGGAAGCCGCCCTCGATGACCCGGCTTTCCTGCTCGTCCGTGACGGAGCCCGTCGAAACCGCACCCGACAGATAGCCCGTGGCCGCTGTTGCATAGAGCATGACATCGTCGTTCACGTCGTATTCCGCGCCCGCGCGCCATGTGACGTTGTCGAAGTCGGCGCTGCGCTCGACGGCATCAGATGCGTCGCAGTTGAAAGTGAACACGTCGGAGCTGCGGTTTGGCAGTACGGTCAGCGGCGCACCCGCGATGTTCGGGATAAGGCCGACCACGCGGTCGACCGACCCATTGCCGTCCGTGTCGCCGGTGAAGTTCGAACCACCGCAGGACAGGTCCTTGCTCTCGTCGTTGTAGCGCACGCCGCCAATGACGCGCACCTGGTCCGAAACCTCGACTTCGACCTGGCCGAACAGGCCCAGATAGGTCGTGTCGACGATTGCGTTGTCCGCGAAGAAGCCGCCGATGAAGGTCTCGTCCGAGACGATGTCCGTGCCTTCGAGAATGGTGAAGGTACCGGCCGGGATGGTGACCGAGCCGCGCGTGGAATCGTCCCGGCGCGTCTGCTGGTAGATGGAGAAGCTCTGGCGCAGCTCCTCGTCGGAGTAGTAGGCGCCGACCGTGTACTGGATCGGGCCTTCGCCGTTGGAGACCAGTTGCAGCTCCTGGCTGAACGCTTTCAGCTCCTCGTCATAGGCGCCGTTGGAGTTGGGCGTGGGCGAGAAGTCGAAGTCGAAATCGATGTCGTTCTGGAACTCGGTATAGGCCGTGATGGAGCGCAGGGTCGCAGCGCCGAGATCGTAGTCGATATTGGCGGAGTAGACGTTTTCGAACAGATCGACCGGACGGACATAGTCCTGGCTGATGCGGTAGGGGTCGCCGCCATTCGGGTCGTTGGCCGCCGTGCCGCGACCACCCGAGCCGCGCACCGGGTTGGTGCAGTTGGTGTTGGCGCCGAACGGGTCGGTCAGGCCGTCCGCCGTTTCGCTGCGGCACAGGAATGTATAGCCGAACAGGCCCGCCTCGTTCCCGTCCTCGACCGAGTTGGTGTAGCGCAAGGTCACGTCCATGGCGTCGGCGGGCTTGAACATCAGCGTTGCGCGCAATCCGCGCTCGTCCTGTGCGCCGATGTCGGGGCCGGCATCGTTCTTGATGTAGCCGTCGCCCTTGTCGATCTGGCCCGCGATCCGGAACGCGCCGGCATCGCCCAGCGGAATGTTGACGAAGCCTTCGGCGGTGGAACGGTCAAAGCGCTGGTAGGTGTATTCGACCCCGGCGGAATACTCGCCCATTTCGGGTGCATTGGTGATGACGTTGAGCGCGCCGGCGAATGTGTTGCGGCCATAGAGCGTGCCTTGCGGTCCGCGCAGGAATTCGAGGCGCGACACGTCGTAGAGCGCGCGCGTCTGCTGCGAGGCGCGGTTCTTGTACACGCCGTCCACGAACGCGCCGACGATGGAGGCGTTGTCGCCGAATGTGTTGGAGCTGTTCGCGCCGCGCACATTGAACTTGGCGTCATTGCCCGCAAAGGCGAAATTCACGCCAGGCGTGACCAGTTCCAGCCGCGAGACATCGTCCAGGCCTGCGCGCTCGATCGCTTCCTCGCCAAAGGCGGAAACGGACAGCGAGACATCCTGGAGGGACTCGGCGCGCTTGGTCGCGGTGACGATGATCTCGTCCACTACGGCGTCCTGCGCGTGAACGGGCAAGGCCGCGCTCACCATTGCGGTGCTCAAAAGAAGGACTTTGGTCGGATTACGCATGAAACTCCCCTTGCGTCGTGTCGCATCGCCCGTGCTCTCTCTTGCAGGGGTGCTTGCGGATTGGGCCGTTAGACGAGTGGCCGGGACATCCGCAAGAGTTTTTTGACTTCGGATGCAAAATAGCTTGCCGACTGTATCTTTCGGGTTACACCATGGCCATAACACGGCTGCGGGCCGGGCATGGGCGAAATCGGATGCGTGGGCCGCGCAAACGCGGGTTTGCCATCCCCGGACAACTCCGCAAACCCAACCGGGAGCCATCATGGCGCAAGACAGAACACACCCTGACCGCCTGAAGGCCGCGATGGAGCCGTTGCAGCGGGCGGGCCTGTCGGCTCGGCCGACGATGTGGCAACGGCGTTGCGCGCGCTGGTCGCACCGGACGCGCTCATCCAGCTCTGCCACCCACTCGGCACTGGCACGGGCGCGGACCACTTGATCGAGACAGCCCACGCGCCCCTGCGCGCGGCCATGCCGGATCTGGAGCGCCGCGACATGATCGTGCTCGCGGGCACCACGCCGGAAGGCCCAGGGGGAAGCAGCGACTGGGTCGGCTGCATGGGCAACTATATGGGGACGTTTGTCGCACCGTTTCTCGACATCCCGCCGACGGGCCACCTCGCCCATATGCGCTATCACGAGTTCTACCGGCTGGAGGCAGGCCGTGTCGTGGAGATGCAGGCGATCTGGGACATCCCGGAGTTGATGATGCAGGCGGGTGCATGGCCGATGGCGCCGCAGCTGGGCAAGTTCCTCTGCACGCCCGCGCCGCTGCGGGGTGACGGACTGAGAGCCTCCGGCGACGGTCAGGCGACGATGGACCACGTCATCGCCATGCTGACCGATCTCTGCCGCCATCCGGGCGATCCGGACCCAGCCGTCATGCAGCTGGAGCGCTACTGGCATCCGCGTTTCAACTGGTACGGGCCGGCGGGGATCGGCACCGGGCGCGGCCTTTCCGGGTTCCGCCATTGGCACCAGATTCCGTTCCTGCGGGCCATGCCCGACCGCAAGCTGGACGAGAGCGCGGAGCTCGCCAGCCACTGGTTCGGGCAAGGCCCCTATGTCTGCGAGACGGGCTGGCCGAACATGCGCCTGACCGTGACCCATGACGGCTGGCTCGGCATCGCCCCGGCGGGTCGCGAGGTGACGCTGCGCAGCCTCGACTTCTGGGTCATGGAGGACGGGCTGATCCGCGAGAACTGGGTGCTGGTGGACCTGCTGGACCTGCACGCGCAGCTCGGCGTCGATGTGCTCGCGCGGATGCGAGAATTCAACAAGGCGCGCAATGTCGGGCCGATCACCGTGCCGAGCGCGATGGACCCGGTGGCGAGATGAGCTTGGAACGCCCCCTCCCCGGCGGACTGCTGGAACGGCTGCAGCAGGTCGACACGCCGACCGTCTGCAACGCCATCGAGGTCGCGCAGGGCGGGCGCGGCTTTGCGGGCTTCACGCGCGGCACGATGCACCACAGCCATCCCGGCCAGCCGCCCATGGTCGGCTTTGCGCGCACCGCGAAGATCGCCGGGCTCGCCCCGCCGAGCGAAAACGCCGAGACCATCAATGCGCGCCGTGTTGCCTATTACCGTCACATGGCAGACGGCGATGCTCCGACCGTCGCGGTCGTGCAGGACATGGACGGCGCGCGCTCGATCGCGGGCTGGTGGGGCGAGGTTCACACGGCAGTTCACAAGGGGCTCGGCATGGTCGGCGCGGTGACGAACGGCGTGATGCGCGACCTCGATGTCATGGAGCCGGGCTTTCAGGTGCTGGCCGGGCAGATCGGAGTCAGCCACGGCTTCGTCCATGTCACCGAAGTCGGCGGACCGGTCGAAGTCCATGGCCTCACCGTTGCACCCGGCGACCTCGTCCATGCCGACCGCCACGGCGCGCTGGTCATCCCGCCAGAGGTCATTGACGGTCTGCTTGACGCGATCGACCGCACTATCGCCAATGAGGCGCTGATCCTCGGACCTGCGCGCGAGCCCGGCTTCGATATCGAGCGCCTGGAAGCGGCCTGGGCGCATTTCGCCAAGGTGCGGACCTGATGGAGCCGCCCGGCAACAAGCGCCGCGCGACCAGCTACGACGTCGCCCGCCTCGCCGGCGTGTCGCAATCGGCGGTGTCGCGCTGTTTCAAGCCGGGCGCGTCGGTCTCCAAGAAGATGCGCAAGAAGGTGATGGAGGCGGCGGAAGCGCTCAACTACCAGCCCAACGCCATTGCGCGCGGGTTGATCACGCGGCGATCCAATCTCGTCGCCGTGCTCGTGTCCTCGCAGATGAACTTCTACTATCCGGAAGTGCTGTTCCAGCTCACCGACAGGCTGTCGGAGCTCGGCCTGCGGGTGCTGCTGTTCACGATCCGCGACGAAGCCGATGTGGAGACCAGCCTCGACCAGGTCTGGCAGTACCAGGTCGACGGGGTGATCAGCGCGTCCTACCTGTCCGTCGATCAGCACCGTGTGCTGACCGACCGCGGCATTCCGGTGATCATGTTCAACCGCTATTTCGCGGACGTGCCGACGACGTCGGTCTGGTGCGACACAGCTCCGGCGGTCTCCGAGATGATCCGGCACTTGCGGGATTTCGGCCACCAGCGCTTCGGCCTGCTGGAAGGCCCAGCCCATTCCATGGTCGGCGCGGACCGCATGCGCAATGTGCGCCGCGCGATAGCCGAGCAGGGCGGGACCATCACGGCGTCCGTGCGCGGCGACTACCGCTACGCCAGCGCGTCGGAGGCCACCCAGGACATCATGGGCGCGGACGTGCGCCCCACCGCCATCATCGCCGCCAACGACATGATGGCCATGGGCGCGATGGACGAGTTGAAGGCCGTGTTCGGCAAGTCCGTACCCGGCAACATGTCGGTCGTCGGCTTCGACGGCATCAACTCCGCGCGTTTCGCCAGCTATGAGCTGTCCACCATACGCCAGCCCATCGGCCGCATGGCGGATGCGGCGATCTCCATGCTGATCGACCGGGTGGAGAAGCCCGAGCTGTCGCCCGAACGGCGCGTGCTCGACGGCAGCTTCCTGCAGGGCACGTCGACCGGGCCCGCGCGCGTCTAGCCGACATGGACCCGCTCATCCTCATCCGGGTACTCGACGTGGCGGGCATCTTCGTCTTCGCGCTGAGTGGCGGGCTCGTCGCCGTGCGCAATGATCTGGACGTGCTGGGCGTGGTGACCATCGCCTTTCTGCCCGCCATGGGCGGCGGCACGATCCGCGACCTGTTGCTGGGCGTGCCGGTGTTCTGGCTGACAGATCCGCTCACTCTGGCTGTGGCGTTCATCGGCGGCATGGCGGCGTTTTTCGCGTCCGACTTCTGGCCGCGCCTGCGCGTGCTGGTCTGGATCGATGCGGTCGGCCTTGCGCTGTTCGCCATGGTCGGCGCCTACAAGTCGGCCACACTCGGTCATAACCTCGCGATCAACATGATCATGGGCGCGATCACGGCGGCGGCAGGCGGCGTGCTGCGCGACATGGTCTGCGGCGAGAAGGTGATGATGCTGCGCGAAGACATCTATGTCTCGGCTGCCCTGCTCGGCGGGCTGGTGTTCTCACTGCTGGGCTATTTCGGGCTCGGTTCCACGCTTAGCCTGCTCGCGGGCGCACTCGCGACCTTCGCCGTGCGCTCCGCCGGAATCGTGTTCGATCTGGACCTGCCGAGGGCGCGCAAGCGGGAGCCGCGAGGCTAGTCCTTGCATCCGAAGTCAAAAGAGCTAACGAAACAGCTCAGGGGAGATTGCCATGATCGAGACTTTCGGCGCGCTGAACTGGGCCATCGTGTTCGCCTATCTGATCGGCAATCTGCTGCTCGGCTGGGCGATGAGCCGCCGTGTGAAGACGGCGCAGGACTATTATCTCGGCGACCGCTCCGCGCCTTGGTGGGCCATCGGCATTTCCGTGGTCGCCACCTATGTCAGCGCGCTGTCATTCCTCGGCGGGCCCGCCTGGGCTTACGGCGACGGCATGGCCGCGCTCGCCATCCACATCAACTACCCGCTGGTGATCTTCGTGGTCGTGGCGGTCTTCCTGCCCTTCTTCTTCAACTCCGGCGTGGCGTCGATCTACGAATATCTGGAACGGCGTTTCGGCCGCTCGTCCCGCACCGTAATGAGCCTGCTCTTCCTGCTGACGCAGTCCATCACGGCCGCGTCCATCCTGACCGCGACGGCCGTGGTCATCACATTCGTCACCGGCATGGACCCGCTCCACGCCGTCTTCCTGATGACCGGAATCGTGGTGGTCTACACGCTGATGGGCGGCATGAACGCCGTGATCTGGACCGATGTGCTCCAAGGCGTGATCCTGTTCATCGGCGCGGGCATCGTGCTGTTCTGCTTGCTGAGCGAGGTCGGGCCGATGTCAGGCGCGCTCTCCTATCTGGCGGAAAACGGCAAGCTGAAGCCGCTGCGCACCGAACTCGACTTCACCGTCGCGCCCACGGTCTGGGCGGGCGTGTTCGCCATGACGCTGTTCCACATCACGGTGTACGGCACCAACCAGATGATGGTGCAGCGCGCGCTCGCCGCCAAGTCGATCGGCGACGCCAAGAAATCCTACCTGCTGATGGGCTATGCGTCGTTTTTCATCTATTTCCTGTTCTTCTTCGTTGGCGCGCTGCTGTTCGTGCATTTCCGGGGAGAGCCGTTCGAGCAGCCCAACGAGATCATTCTGCGCTTCGCCAACAGCCTCGCCGTGCCGGGACTCATGGGCATACTCGCCGCCGCCGTGCTCAGCGCGTCCATGTCCAGCCTGTCCTCGGCCTTCAATTCCATGGCGACGATCACCGTGACCGATCTGTGGAAGCCCTTCGTGTCCGACCGCGGCAACGAGCTGCGCCTGTCGCGCATCTTCACCCTTGTCTGGGCGCTGATCGTCATTCCCATGGCCTATGCCTTCATTTCCAGCGGCGGTTCCATCCTCGAGGCACTGTCCAAGGCGGGCTCCTATTTCGTTGGTGCGAAGCTGGCGCTGTTCGGCATGGGCTTTTTCTCCAAGCATGTGTCCGAGCGCGGCCTGCTGATCGGCGTCGCGGCCGGGTTCATCGGCATGATCGTGCTGGTCGGGTTTGGCGGGCTGGCGGGCGTGGACGGCCTGTTCCCGCAGATCGCCTGGCCCTGGTATGTGGTCATCGGCGGGGTCATCAACATCGCCGTGGCGTGGGTCGCGAGCGTGCTGCTCGACGGGTTCAAGTCCGAATGGCACCCGCAATCCGTCCCTGGCCAGATCCGCGATTTCCGCGAGAGCGGGCGCGCCACCACACAGGACGGCTGGTCCATCGTGCCGGGCGTGATCGACCGCCCGAGCTGGGGCCTGCCCGTGCTGTTTGTCGGCATCATCGCCTTTCTCTGGTGGTTCGGAACAATCGGGTAGCGCTCTCGCATTTTCGTTTTGCATTCGAATGCAAAACCTGTATCTGCCCG
>JAHDEU010000079.1 GCA_020628635.1 Hellea sp.
AGCTCGGCACGATCGTTTTCGCCATTGGCATTGCGAGCTACTTCGCGTGGCCGACCGACGGCATCGGCGCGCGGCTGCGGGCCATGGAGGCGGCGGGCACGCGCACGGGCATATTGTTCGGTGCGGAAAGCTCAGGCCTGTCCAATGCCGACGTGTCGCTGACGGACGCGATCCTGACCTATCCGGTGAACCCGGCCTTCCAGTCGCTCAACCTCGGCCAGGCGGTCAATGTCTTCGCCTTTCTCTACGCGGCGGGCGAGGGGATACCGGCGACGTTCGAGCCTGACATCTCTGCCGTGGCGGACCGCGCGGACCTCACGCGGCTCTTCGACCATCTGGAGGACGAGCTGGACGCGGCGGGCTTTTTCCACCCGCCGGAAAAGCGCGATCTCATGCGCCAGAACATCCGCGCACCGCTGACGCGCGCACGCATGACGGAGCAGGAGGTCCGCACCTTCCGCGGCATCGTCAAGGCGCTCGCCAAGGGCCGGGGCCGGCAGGGCGATCGGGCGCGGGAGCGTCGCAACGACCCCGACTGACTTGATTGCGACAAAGATAACATGGGTTAATTTGGAACGCGGCGGAGTCGGTTGCGTAATTTCGGGCAGATGCGCTGTGCCCGCGGCCCTGCCGTGTGCGCGTCTTGCAAACCGAACTCAAAAGGAGACACTCCCATGGCCGAAATCCCCGTTGAACGTAAAACCGGCTTCCCCTGGCTGCTCGCCCTGCTGGGCCTCGGCCTCGCCGCCCTGCTCGCCTTCTGGCTGCTGGGCGATGATGACGATGCCGCCGGCGTCGCGACCTATGACAATGACCGCACGGCCGTGGCCGGCGCGCTGGACCTCGACGGTCTGCGCGTGACCGAACTGACCGGCGACATGTCCTTCATCGCGCGCTCGCCGTCCGGCGAAGAGTACTTTATCGTTTTCGACGAAACGCCCACGCCCGGCACTGCCAAGGAAGGCATGCTGGACATCAATGTCGGCAATATCGTCGATGTGGAGGGCACGATGCGCCCGCGCAATTTCAAGCTGCCCGCAACCGTGAAAGCCGACATTCCGGCCGGTCGCTCCAGCTTCCTCTACGCGACGGACATCGACAAGCGCTAAGCTGCGTCTGATGACTGCAATCAGCGGCCGCGCACCTCCCGGTGTGCGGCCGCTTTCGTTTGGGCATTGATGCGTCTAAGGGCGCGCCATGCGCTATCTTCCCTATGCCCTGCTGCTGTTGTCTTTCGCCCTCGGCTATGCCGCGCTGCCCTACGGCCTGGTCGGGGTCGTGGCGCTGGTGGCGACATTCCTGCTGTTCGCCCCGCGCCGCCGCGCGCTGCGGGACCAGCCGCAGGCACCGGACCAGAACCTGCTGCTCGACGGCGCCTTCCTGCTCGCCTCGCAGCTGCTGATCCACTTCGTCGCCTTTGCGGTCGGCGTGCTCGTGCTCAGGTCGTTCGGCGGCTGATGGCGCGCGCACCGCTGAGCCCGCAGCAGCAGCGGGTTGCCGAGCACATCCATACCGTCGCGAGCCTTCTGAGGCGCGATCTCGCGGACCCGGACGAGTACTATGCCTTCGATGGTGGCTGGTCGGTCTATCGGAACTGGATGGCCGCGCAGGGTCGCCCCGCACCGACCATGGTCGATATGCTGGGCTTTTCGGACGCGCAGCTCCGATATGAGCTGGACCGTGCCAGGTCGCATGCGGCCGATCAGGACCGATCCAACCTGCTTCGCCATGCACCGTTGGAATTGCTGCGCCACGCCGCCCAGCGCCGCACGCGCCCTTTTCCCGCGCGCGACGGCGACGTGCTGAAACGCATGGCACGACGCATGCACGCGGCCGCCACGTCGCTGGACGACGTGGAGGGCCTTCTGGACATGCTCGCGCGTATCGACCGGCGCGGGAAGTTCCTGTTCACCGACCCGCTGGTGCAGGGCGTTCCGGGCGAGCAGGCGCGGTCCGTGACCTATCTCGACCCCATGATCCGGCTCTATCACCGCAGGGGACAATGGCACCGCCCGCTGGATGATTGGCGGCCGCGTTCGCACAACCGGACGCGCCAATTCGCGTCGCTGCTGCGGCACCTCTTGGCGGATTACGATGTGCCGCCCTTCATGGACGCGGTCTGGTTCCGCAACGACAAGGGCAGCGCGCGCTACCGCGATGCGTGGGTGCATGTGGCGCGCGGTAAGAACATCCGCACCGCCAAGGGGCTGCCCATGGCGCTGTCCAAGCGCTCCGCCCATGCGCTGCTGGACGCGCCGGAAGAGCTCTCCATGGAGCTGGCGATGAAATGGGCGCACCTGCAGGGCTTCGGCCTCACCGACCGCACGCTGGCGGCCCTGCTGGCCAGCCGTTGGGGCAAGGACTTCGAGGACACGGAGTTCTGGGATTCGGTGGCGCGCTTCCTCGCCGCCAACCCACTCATCGCGCCTGACCGGATCGGCCCCATCGTGGACTATATCTACGCGCAGAAGTTCGAGGGGCCGGTCCTGCTGGTCGATGGCGACGAGGTCCTGCGCGACGATGCGCCCCATCCGGGTTTCTCCATGCGCGGGCGGAACGCGGCCGCGCTGCTGGAGCAGGTCGAAGCGTGGCATGGCGAACTGGCGGGGACCGACCGCCGCAAGGGCAAGGGCAAAGCGGTGATGGACGCGGAGTTCGCCAGGTCCGGCTACCGGAGCTTGAGCGACCCGGAGCGGCTGAACGCGGACGAGACCCTGCATTGGCGCTTTGTCGAAATCCTGCACGAGGCCGAGCTGCACGAGGAGGGGCGGCGGATGCGGCACTGCATCTACAGCTACAAAGCCGCGATCCAGGCCGGACGGTGTTCGGTCTGGTCGCTGCAGACCGTGCGCACGGGCGGACCGCATGCGGGCGAGATCAAGCGCAAGCTCACGATCGAGGTCACGGTTTCGGGACGCATCGACGAAGCGCGGGCCAAGGCCAACCGCCTGCCGACGGGCCGTTCCGCGCGCCTGCTGCGCGATTGGGCGGCGCTGAACCGCCTCACCATCGCGCCATTCGTGCTGTCCGAGGACAGCTAGGTGGTGCGGCGGCTCGCCCGGTAGGCGTCGAGCGCGAAGATTGCCACGCCGATCCAGATCAGGGCGAAACAGACGGCATGGGCGCGGGTGAAGGGCTCGCCGTAATAGAGACCGCAGGCGAATTGCATGGTGGGGCCGAGGAACTGCAATATGCCGAGCGTGGACAGGCGGATGCGCCGCGCGGCAAAGGCAAAGGCGAGCAGGGGCAGCACGGTGATGGGCCCGGCCATGACGAGCAGGGCGTCCAGCCGCAGCTCGCGTCCGAACACCATGTCTCCATTCGTCCAGAGCCACGCCATATAGGCGAGCGCGGGTCCGAGCAGGACCAGCACTTCCACCATAAGCCCCGGCATGGCGCCGACATCGATGACCTTTCGCAGCACGCCGTAAGCGGTGAAAGAGCCGGCGAGGAAGAGCGAGATGGCCGGGAATTGCCCGCCATAGACCGTCAGGACCGCGACCCCGGCGGCTGCGAGCGCAATAGCCGCGCCCTGCAAACGGCTCAAGCGTTCTCCGAAAAACAGAACGGCCACAAGGACATAGATGAGCGGGTTGATGTAGTAACCAAGGCTGCCCTGGAAGATCTGGTCGATCTGGATGGCATAGATATAGACGCCCCAATTGGCCGCGAGGCTGACGGAGGCGAGGGCGAGCAGAGCGAGGGTCTTCGGCTTGGCGAAGACGGCGAGTGTTTCGCGG
Source organism: Hellea sp. (assembly GCA_020628635.1). Lineage (GTDB taxonomy): Bacteria > Pseudomonadota > Alphaproteobacteria > Caulobacterales > Maricaulaceae > Litorimonas. Next base: position 3,741 of record JAHDEU010000079.1, read on the forward strand.
ATCTGCCGCCGGAAGAGCAGGATCAGCAGGCCGAAGGGCAGGGACCAGACGATGCGGTGGGCAAGGATCTCCAGTGCGGGGACAGACCGTGTGGCCACGAAATAGATCGGAAATAGCCCCCACATGAAATAGGCCGAAAAGCCGCTAATCAGACCCGCTTTCGATTCTGTTTGGGGTTGGTCCATGGGAGCGGCGCATACACGAGCGCGCCGCCCTGTCATGCCCTATTGACGCGGGCGCAAAGGCCGTTATGTCGCCTGCCACCTACGGGATAATCGCGCCGCCGCCGTTGCAATCGCGAAGCCGAATGATCGGCTCGCCGGCCCGCGATGAGATTGAAGGGCTTGCCATGTCCAAGCGTCACTCCACCAAATACAAAATCGACCGCCGTATGGGCGAAAACATCTGGGGCCGTCCGAAGTCCCCGGTCAACAAGCGCCCGACCCCTCCCGGTCAGCACGGCAACTCCATGCGCCGTGGCAAGATGAGCGACTTCGGCACGCAGCTGCGCGCCAAGCAGAAGCTCAAGGGTTACTACGGCAACATCACGGAAAAGCAGTTCCGTCGCACCTATGACGAAGCCACCCGCCAGAAGGGCGATACGTCCGAGAACCTGGTCGGCCTGCTGGAATCGCGTCTCGACGCCGTTGTCTACCGCGCCAAATTCGTGCCGACCGTCTTCGCCGCGCGCCAGTTCGTCAATCACGGCCACGTCCTGGTCAACGGCAAGAAGGTCAACATCCCGTCCTACCGCGTGAAGCCGGGCGACACGATCGAGGTCCGCGAAAAGTCCAAGACCATGGCCCTGGTGCTCGAAGCCCTCGAAATGGCCGAGCGCGAAGTGCCCGAGTACATCTCGCTGGACGTCAAGGCGATGAAAGCCACCTACGCCCGCGTGCCGAGCTTCGACGAAGTGCCCTATCCGGTCGTGATGGAGCCGAACCTCGTCATCGAATTCTATTCGCGCTAAAGCGATCGGCGATCAAGAATAGCGAAGCACCGCGAGCCACGGGCGAGCGGTTTCGATGAATCAAGAAAAAGCCCGCCTCTACCGAGGCGGGCTCTTTTTTTGGGGCGAGTGAGGACTACGCCCTGCGCCAGATGACCCGCGGTGCGGGCCCGGTATATTCCTCGCGGAACTGGTAGAAGCCCCGCTCGCCCATGGTCAGCATATGCGAGCCGCTCTTGCCGGTGATGTCGATGCGTTGCTGGCTGACGACCTCGCAGCGGAACACTTCCAGCACGGGCTTGCGCGCGCAGCGTTCGACATAGAGCGTCAGCGTCGTGCCGCTCTCGCGCAGATACTGCACCTCCATCGCCTCGTTCCGCCAGATATAGCTGCGGCGCGCGAGCAGGCTGTCCCAATAGGGGCCGAGCACGGACATGACGGGACCGCGTTTTTCCGCCATCATCTTCTCGTCGGCATCCGACACGCGGACGATCTGAGACGGGCTGAGGAAGGCTGGCACATAGTGAAGCGAGACGTAGATCGTCCCAAGGGCGAAGATCCAGGTCAGCGCCGTGGAGAATGTCCGCCCCAAACCCAGCGAGCGGCGGCCGTGGCGACGGCGATAACCCGCGCTGAAATCTTCGTCGATGTGGAAGGTGACACTCGCGCGACGCTTGCGCCCCTTCATCAGATGGAATCGTGCCATGGCCTTGCCCCGAACTCGAGCGCCCCCACAGCGACTCGTTGGCAGAATAGGGCAAACGGATTGGAGAACGGTTAAATGCGGGTTTACGGGGCGCTAACCATGAAACCGGGTAAGTCGGCGGAGAAACTTAAGCCGCCATCTCCACGCCCTTGTCGGCCAGCATGGTGCGCAGCTCTCCGGACTCGAACATTTCGCGCACGATGTCGCAGCCGCCGATGAACTCGCCCTTGACGAACACCTGCGGGATGGTCGGCCAGTTGTTGACCTCCTTGATGCCCTGGCGGATGGCGGGGTCTTCCAGCACGTTCACGCTGGCATAGTCCACGCCAAGATAGTCGAAGACCTGCACCACGGTGGAGGAAAAGCCGCATTGCGGAAATGTGGGCGTGCCCTTCATGTAGAGCACGACGTCGTTGGCGGAGACCGTCTTGGCGATCTGGTCGGCGACCGGGTTTGCGGCGGCGGAGTTGTCGGACATGGAAAAGCCTTCTTGGTGTTGACCCGCTAGCTAGGCTGGCGGGGCGCTTCTTTCAAGGCAGGGCGGACAGGGACGCGATCATGTCAGCGATGCTCCGGTGCGGGGTGAAGCCGGGCAGGGGCGGATTGACGGGCAGGCGGTCTATGCCCGCGCGCCGCAGCTGCGCGCCGCGCGGATGACGGGTCAGTCGCCCGAGCATGCGGATCGGCGCGGCGGGCAGGGGCCGCGTGCGCGCCTGCATCCCGTTGGCGGCCTCCAGCATGCGCACCATCTCCAGATAGTCGGCTTGCTCCGGGCCCGAGACGCTATAGCGGCTGGCGGGCACGTCCGCGCTCAGCGCGTGGAGAAGCGCGTCGGCGACGTCCTCGAAGTGGACCGGCGTTTGGCGCGTTCTCGCGCCGGGCAGCCAGACGGTCTTTCCAGCGCGGACGCGCCGGTCCAACTCTCCCAGCACGGCGTCGCCGGAGTGCCCGCAAATGGCCGTGGGCTGCAGCACCACGCTGTCCAGCGGCCCGGACAGCACCCCGTCTTCGGCCGCCCGCGTGTCGGCATAGTCCGCGCTGCCGCCCAGCAGGGCCGCATTGTTGGACGACAGGAACACCGCGCGCGTCCCAGCCGGGTCCGGGAGGTAGTCCAGCACGCGCGCGACATATTTCAGCGGGGCGACGCTGATGATCGCGTCGTAGCGGCGCTGCCAGTGCAGAGTGTGCGTGCCGTCATAGGTGGTCAGCTCGACCAGCGCGTGCTCCAGACCGCCGCCTGATGCCGGGCGGTAGGTCGCGGGCGTGGCAGGGATGCCCCAAGGGCGGCCCGTCAGCACCATGACGCTGCTGTTGCGCGCCACCAGCGCGTCGATCGCCCGCGCCGCGATCCGCGACGTGCCACCGAAGAGCAGGACTTTGGCGGGCGCGCTCACGCGGCCTAATCCGGCGTCGAGGTCTCCAGGGCAAGCGCGTGCAGCTCCCCGCCCATGCGCCCGCCGAGCGACTTGTAGACCAGCTGGTGCTGCGCCACGCGGGACAGGCCGCGAAAGGCCTCCGACTTGATGATGGCCTTCCAATGGTCGTTGTCGCCCGCCAGATCGATCAGCTCGATCTGCGCGTCCGGGATAGAGGCGAGGATCAGCGCCGTGATGTCGTCCGCTGCCATTCCCATCAGACTGTCTCCGTCGCGCCGGCCATCACGCCCGGCAGCCAGCCCGCCCAGCGCTCGCGCAGGCCTTGCAGCGTCACGTCGAACGCGCCCTGCGCTGTGATGCGGTCACCGCCGACCGTGCCGACGACCGCCGCGCTGACGCCCAGGCCCTCCGCGGTGGACAGGATGGGATTGATCGAATTGGCGTCGGTCGCCACCAGATAGCGCGCCTGGTCCTCGCCGAAATAGAAGGCATGGGCGGGAAGTTCGGTCGGGTTGGTGAGCGCGCAGCCAATCCCGGTTGCAAACGCCATGTCGCAGGCCGCCGCCGCGAGACCGCCATCGGACAGGTCATGCACGGCCGAGACGCGGCGATTGCGGATCAGCTTTCGCACATAGTCGCCATTGGTCTTCTCCACGCCCAGATCGACGGGCGGCGGCGCGCCGTCCTCCCGGCGCAGCACGGCGCGCAGATAGATCGAACTGCCGAGCCAGCCGTCCGTGCCGCCGATCAGGATCAGCGTGTCGCCCGGCCGCCAGCCCTTCAGCGTGGCGAAGTGATCCAAGTTCGGGATCAGCCCGACACCGCCCACAGCCGGTGTTGGCGGGATCGCGACACCGTTGGTCTCGTTGTAGAGCGACACATTTCCGGACACGACCGGGTAGTCGAGCGCGCGGCAGGCTTCGTTCATGCCCTCGATGGCGCCGACGAACTGGCCCATGATGTCGGGCCGTTCGGGATTGCCGAAGTTCAGGCAGTCGGTGATGGCGATGGGGTCCGCGCCCACGGCTGTCAGGTTGCGCCAGGTTTCCGCCACGACCTGTTTGCCGCCCTCATAGGGGTCGGCGAAGACATAGCGCGGCGTGCAGTCCGTGGTGATGGCAACGGCCTTTTTCGTGCCGTGAATGCGCACGATGGCCGCGTCGCCGCCGCTCTGGCTGCTGTCCACCGTGTCGGCCATGACATGGCGGTCATACTGCTCCCAGATCCAGCGCTTGGACGCCATGTCCGGGTCCGTCATCACGCGCAGCAAGGCGTCGTTATAGTCCTGGGTCTCGATGATATCAGCTGGCTGGATGACGTCGCGCTTTGGCGTCGCCACATGCGGACGGTCATAGTTGGGCGCATCATCGGCCAGTGGCGCTATCGGAATGTCGCAGACCTTCTTGCGCTTGTGACGCAGCACGAGGCGGCCCGTATCGGTCGTCTTGCCGATCTGCGCGACGTCGAGGTCCCACTTCTCGAAGATGTCGTAGGCGATGCG
>JAHDEU010000080.1 GCA_020628635.1 Hellea sp.
TTCGGCCGCGTCGGAATCGATCTTTTCGCTGGCCCGACGGAGACGCTGGTCATCGCCGACGATACAGTCGACGGAGAGATCTGCGCCGCCGATCTGCTGGGCCAGGCCGAACACGGTCCGACAAGCCCTGCCGTGCTGATCACCAATTCCGAAAAGCTCGCCCATGACACCATCGCCGAAGTCGAACGCCAGCGGCACATTCTCCCCACCGGCGACGTGGCGGGCAAGGCGTGGGACGATTACGGACAGGTGATCCTGTGCCGCGACTATGAGGAAATGGTCGAAATGGCCGACTTCATCGCATCCGAGCACGTGCAGGTGATGACGGAGGACCCCGACTACTTCCTCGACAACATGACGAACTACGGGGCGCTGTTTCTCGGTGTGGAGACCAATGTCGCCTATGGGGACAAGGTCGTCGGGACCAACCACACCCTGCCGACCAACAAGGCCGCGCGCTACACAGGCGGGCTCTGGGTCGGCAAGTTCCTCAAGACCTGCACCTATCAGCGCCTGACCGAGGAGGGCTCCGTCTTCATGGCGGAATACTGCTCGCGCCTCTGCGCTATGGAAGGCTTTGCGGGGCACAAGGAGCAGGCGGACATCCGCCTGCGCCGCTTCGCCGGGCAGAACATCCAGGGTCTCGACGCCCTGCCCACGCCGCGCTGATCGCGCAGCCCCGTGAGCTTTCAATCCGAGAAGCGCGTTGTGCGCGCGCATATGGCCGCATTCGATGCCGCCCCGCTGTCGGAGCTGGGCACCGTGTTGCGTGCGAGCGCGGCGCCGGACTACCGCTGGCGCGGCGTGCATCCCTTCTATGAGCTCGACGGCGTGTCCGACGTCATGCGCCGGTTCTGGCTGCCCCTGCGCAAGAGCATTACCCATTTGCAGCGCCGCGAGGACATCTTCTTCGCTGGAGACAATGTCGTACCGCCGGAAGAGGGTTTGGCATCCGAGACCGGCAAGGCCGGCGTCTGGACCTGCTCCATGGGTCATTTCATGGGGCTGCTCGACCATGACTGGCTCGGCATCCCTGCCACGAATAAGTTGGTCTTTCTTCCTTACGCGGAATTCCACCAGGTCCAGGACGGCCAGATCGCGCAGACCGCGCTGTTTCTCGACATCATCAGCGTCATGCAGCAGGCCGGACGCAATCCTTTTCCGCAACAGACCGGAGCGCCGGTCGTCCCGCGCGGACCCAGAACGCATGACGGCGTGCTGCTGGGCGACACACCTGCGAGCGAGGGCCGCCTCACCCTCGACCTGCTCGCGCGCATGATCGCCGATCTGGACCGCTACAACCGCGGCGTGGAGCAGGACTATCCGAGAGAGGGCCTTGCCAACACCTGGCATGAGGACATGATCTGGTATGGCCCCGCCGGGATCGGCACGACCTACACCATCGACCGCTACCAGCAGCAGCACCAGTTCCCCTTCCGCCGCCAGCTGACCGACAAGCGTTTCAACGGCCATGTCGCGCGCATCGCTGAAGGCAACTATGCGGGATGGTTCGGCTGGCCCAATCTCAACAACCGCAATGCGGGCGGCTTTCTGGGATTGCCGGAGTCAGATGTCAGCGCGGAGATGCGGGTCGTCGATATCTATCGTCGCGACGGCGACAAGCTGGCCGAGAACTGGGTCTTCATTGATCTCCTGCACTACCTGGCACAGCACGGGATCGACCTGCTTTCTGATCCCGACGCCGTGATCCGCGCGCGCGGCTGAGCCTCTTCCTTTGTTCCGTGGGGCGCCAAGTCGCGCGTCCTTCTCCCGCCCTTTACAATCCATTTGGATTGAATAGGGCGGATGGATAGGAGGGACCATGCCGGAACAGACGCTATCCAACAGGCCGACCGCCGATCAACTCATCGACCAGATGAACCTGTCGGAGAAAATCCGGATGCTGTCGGGCGATTCGGATTTCTGGCCCGGCTTCAAGGCGCTGCTGAACGAGGACAGCTACCATAAGCGCCCTTTCCCGGCGGCCGTTTGCGAGCGGCTGGAGCTGGACGGGCTGCATTTCATCGACGGTCCCCGGGGCGTGGTGCTCGAAGGCGGCGCGACGACCTTCCCGGTGTCCATGGCCCGCGGGGCGAGCTGGGATGTCGGTCTGGAAGAGCGCATCGGCGATGCCATCGGGCGAGAACACCGCAGCCATGGTGGCAATCTGTTCGGCGGCATCTGCATCAACTTGCTGCGCCATCCCGCCTGGGGCCGCGCGCAGGAAACCTATGGCGAGGACACCATGCATCTCGGCGCGATGGGCGCGGCGCTCACAAGAGGCGTGCAGAACCACGTGGCGGGCTGCATCAAGCATTATGCGCTCAACAGCATGGAGAATGCGCGCTTCACCGTCGATGTAAAGTGCGACCCGCGCCCGCTGCACGAAGTCTATCTGCCCCACTTCAAGGACTGCGTCGATGACGGCGCGCTGGTGGTGATGAGCGCCTACAACGCGGTCAACGGCGACTGGGCGGGCGAGAGCCGCGACCTGCTGACCGACATCCTCAAGGACCGCTGGGGGTTCGAGGGCGTGGTGCTGACAGACTTCGTCTTCGGTATGCGCGACGCGGCCAAGGCCGTGCATGCCGGGCAGGATCTCGAGATGCCCTTCCGCATGGTCTGGGGCGATCGGCTGGAAAGACTGGTCAAGGACGGCACGGTCGCGGAAGAGGAGCTGCGCCCTGCCCTGCGCCGCCTGATCGACGTGCAACGCGCCATTCCGGATGGCCACTACCCGGAGAGCGTGCGCGCCTGCGACGACCATATCGCGCTGGCCCGAGAGGCCGCGCAGAAGTCGATCCTGCTGCTGAAGAATGATGGGGCGCTGCCGCTGAACGACCCAGAGCAAGTCGTCCTGCTGGGACCGTTGGCGGCGAAAGCCAATCTCGGCGACCACGGCTCGTCCGATGGCCGCCCGGCCTATGTGGTCACGCCGCTGGACGGTCTGCGGGCCGCGCTGGGCGAGGACCGCGTGGCGTATTTCGACACGATGGAGGCGGACGGCGCGCAGGAGGCCGTCGCCGACGCCGACGCGGTGATCTGCGTGGTCGGCTACACCCATGAGGACGAGGGCGAATATATCGCGCCGCTGGACGTCGACGCTTTTGCCGGGCTGATCCCGCCACCGCGCAGTCTGCGCTGGATGGACCGGGGGCCGTTCAAGCCGGTGTGGAACGCGATCCTCAAACGCATATTGAAGCTCGCCAACAAGAAGGCCGCGTCCGAGATCGACGATGGCCAGGCCGCCTTCGGTCGCGGCGGAGACCGCGCCAGCCTCGATCTGTCGGGGGCGGATGAGGCGCTGATCAAGGGTGCCTCCGCGCTCAATCCCAAGACCATCGCCGCCGTCATGGCGGGCAGCGCGGTCACGATGGAGCGGTGGAAGGCCGACCCGGCCGCGATCCTGATGCTGTGGTATCCGGGCATGGAGGGAGGACACGCCCTGGCCGACATGCTGCTGGGCCGCATCAATCCGAGCGCGCGCCTGCCCTTTTCCATCCCGACCGACGCGGCGCATCTGCCGTTTTTCGACCGCGATGCGGAGACGATCGAATATGACCTGTGGCACGGCTACCGCCTGCTCGACCGAAACGGCCACGCGCCCGCCTTCCCCTTCGGCTTCGGGCTGAGCTACACGACGTTCAAGCTGTCCTCCCTCAAGCTCAAGCGGAACGGGGACACTGTCGTCGCGACGTTCAAGTTGAAGAATAGCGGCAAGCGCGACGGGGCCTGCGTGGTGCAGCTCTATGCGGGCAAACCAGATTCGGCGGTCGAACGCGCGCCGCGCGAGCTGAAAGGCTTTGCGCGGATCGAGGTCGCGGCTGGGAAGACGGTCGCGGGCGAGATCACCCTGCCGCTCGCCAAGCTGGCCTATTTCGACGAGGGCCGCGATGATTTCGTGGTGGAGCCCGGCCGCTACCATTTCGAGCTGTCGCAATTTGCGGGCGATCCCGATGCTTTATCGGCGCAACTGAACATCGGCTAACCAACAGACCGCGCGCGCATTGGATAGATCGGCGCGAATGGTCTAGGGCCGTGTGCAATGAGCTCCAACACACTGCCGCCCCGGACCCGCACCAAGGACCCCGAACGCACCCGCAAGGCGATCCTGCAGGGTGCGCTGCAGGAGTTCGCCCTGCGCGGTTTCGACGGCGCGACCGTGCGCGGCATCGCCAAGCGCATCGACATGTCCCACGGCATGATCCGCTACCATTTCGAGAGCAAGGAGCAGCTCTGGAAGGCGGCCGTCGACGATCTCTTCGAACGGCTGGAGCGCGAGGTCTATATTTCCGATGATGCGGTGGACCGGCTGATCGCGGGCGATCTCGACGTCTTTCGCGAGTTCCTGAAGCTCTATGTGCGCTACTGTGCGCGCCATCCGGAACACGCGCAGATCGTCATGCAGGAGTCCGTCGCGCGCTCGCCGCGGCTGGAATACCTCGCCTCCACCCATGTGCGCCGCTCGCATGAGGGCGCGATCCCGGTGGTCGAGCACTTGCGCGATCTGGGCTATTTCCCGCGCGGGCTGTCGGTCGCCTCGATCCTCTACATGATCACCGGCGCCTGCCAGAACGTGTTCGCCATGGCGGCCGAATCGCGCCTGTCACTGGGCGAGGACGTGACGCGAGAGGCGAATATCGATGCCCATGCAGAGGCCATCGCCGCCATCTTCGTCCCGGACGAACCGCGCTTCAGATAGGCGCGACGCACGCCGCCCGGCCATCGCTCTGGCGATGAACACCTCATCCGACGTCGCAAAGGCTTGCCAAGGCCCGCTTTTTCACTAGTGCTGAAAATACAATACAAGCGGATAACAAACCGCATCAGCATGGGGAGAGCCGATCATGGCCAGGACTTTCAGGACGAGTGTGTCCGCTATCGCGATGGCAATCGTGGCGGCTGGCGATGCGGCAGCGCAGACGACGGGCAGCTCTGGCGAGCCGAGCGTGCTCGACGAGATCATCGTCACGGCGCAGAAGCGCGAGCAGAGCATTCTCGACGTGCCGATTTCGGTCACGGCGCTGTCCGGCGACCTGCTGGAAGAGCGCGGCTTCAACGAGGTCAACGACCTGCAATTCATCGCACCGAATCTGACCTTCAGCCAGGGCAACACGTCGCGCATCTCCAATCTCGCCATTCGCGGCGTGGGCACGCTCACCTTCTCCGACTCCATCGAGGGCAGCGTCGGCATCGTGGTGGACGGGGTGGTCATCGGCCGCGCGGGCGGCGGTCTGTTCGACTTCGCCGACGTGGAGCGCATCGAAGTGCTGCGCGGACCCCAAGGCACGCTGTTCGGCAAGAACGCGTCGGCCGGCCTGCTCAACATCGTGACCAAGCGCCCGTCCGACGAGCCGGAGTTCAACGGCTCGCTCACCGTCGCCGAACCGCTCGGACAGTTCAAGGCGAGCGCGTCGGTGTCCGCCCCGATCAGTGACGCCGTGGGTTTCCGCCTGTCGGGCTTCTACAATGAATCCGACGGCCTGATCGACAACCCGGTCGACGGCCGCAACCTCAATGGCACCGAAGAATACGGCATCAAGGGCAAGCTCGAATTCGACTTCGCCTCGGGCACCAATCTTCTGCTGAGCGGCGACATCAGCGAGCGCGAGGGCGAGTGCTGCGCCTGGACGGTGCGCCAGCTCTCCGCCGGTGGGCCCGGCACGGGCCTGCTCGGCACGGGCTTCCCCTTGCTGGGCACGCAGCTGACGGCGGCGGGCATTCCGGTCGGTCCCGAGAACGAGTTCACCCTCGCCACGGGTTCGTTCGAGAATGAGGGCCGCACGGGCGGGCTGTCCGCGACCCTCACCCACCCGCTGAGCGATACCGTAACCCTGACGGCGATCAGTGCCTACCGGGAGTGGGAGCAGTTCGACAACAACGATGCCGACCAGACCCCGCTCAACCTGCTCGACGTGAATGATGGCCTGTCGGAGCAGGAGCAGCTCACGCAGGAGATCAGACTGGACTACTCGGGCGGCGGGGCGCTGAACGGGACATTCGGCTTGTTCTACTTCGACCAGACCGTGCGCGCCGACCAGACGCAGCAGGGCGGATACGGTCTCGACCTGCTGGGCGTGCTGCCGCCCGGCACGCTGCTGGACCGCAGCTTCATCAACAACAACGACACGACCAATATCGCCGCTTTTGTCGATGCGACCTATGCGGTCAGCGACACGGCCGAGATTTTCGGCGGGCTGCGCTTGCAGAACGAGACGCTGGATGTCGACTTCACGCGGACGAATGAAAACCCCTTCTCGCCGCTGGTGCTCGGCGAGGCCTTTGCACCGACAAGCCAGGCCATCGAGGTCGGGGCCACGGCCCTGGCATGGAGACTCGGCGCGCGGGCCGACCTGACGGAGGAGGTCAGTGTCTATGCGTCCGTGGCACGCGGCTACAAGGGCCCGGGCGTCAACGTCACGACGGACGTGACGCAGCTTGCGGAAATCCGCCCCGAAGTGCCGACATCGTTCGAGGTCGGCGCGAAAACGCTGCTGGCAGACGGCCGGGTCAACTTCAACGCGGCCGCCTACTACACCACGTTCGATGACTTCCAGGCGCAGTCCCTGACCGCATCCGATTCCGGCACGCTGCTCTTCGGCCTGGTCAATGCGGGCGAGCTGGAGGTCTACGGCGTGGAAGGCGACTTCAACGCGCAACTGACCGAGGACTGGTTCCTGTCGGGCGGATTCAGCGTGTCGGAGTCCAAGTTCAAGGAGTTCACGGGCGCGGAATGCTTCAATGGCCAGACGGTCGCGCAGGGCTGCGTCAACATCGCCGCTGACGGCGCGCCTGCCCAGTTCGCCCAGGACCTGTCGGGCGCGGACCTGCCCAATGCGCCGGGCTTCACGTTCAATGCCACGACCACCTACGAGCTGCCCGAGTTCGACGTGGCCGGCGGGCTCAACCCCTTCGTGTCGGGCTCCATCTTCTACCGCTCCTCCACCCTGCTCGCGCTCGACAACGACCCGCGCACGGAACAGGACGGCTATGCGCTGTTCGATGCCAGTGTCGGCCTTCGCAGCGCGGATGACGCCTGGGCGCTGACGCTGTTCGGCAAGAACATCTTCGACCAGGACTTCGTGGAGCTGATCTTCGACACGCCGTTCGACGACGGCGGCTTCTCTCAATTCGTCAATCCGGCGAGCCAGGCCACGGTCGGGCTTCGTCTGGATGTCGGCTTCTAGGCGGGTCACGACGCAGGTCTCCGTGAGCCGGAACATGGACGCGCCCAGACCCAGCTCTGGGAGTTTGGGAACTGGTCGGGCCATCGGCTATGGAGTGGCGGATTTCGGGTTCAACCTGTTCTACACGGGACTGAGCCTCTACCTCCTCTACTACTACACCGATGTCGCCGGGCTCGCGCCAGCCCTGGCGGGATTGGTCTTCGGAGTTGCCGTGTTGTGGGACGGCATGACTGATCCCGTCATGGGCTGGTTGGCCACCCGCTATCGCCGCCGGACGCGCGGCTTCAGGCCCTACCTGCTGTTCGGCGCGCCCCTGCTCGCTCTGTCCTTCGTCGGCATGTTCGCAGCACCCATCCTGTTTCCGGGCGCGCTGTTTGCAGCCTGCCTGATCTCGCACCTGCTGATGCGCACCGCCTATACGCTGGTGTCCATCCCCTACTCTGCCCTGTCATCCGTCGTGACGACGGACAGCCGCGACCGCGGCAAGCTGGCGGGTTGGCGCATGATCTTCGCCATTCTGGGCGGGTTGGCGACGGCCGCGCTCACGCTGGAACTCGCCAAGGCGCTGGGTGGCGCGGACCTCGCGGGCGGTTTCCTCAAGGTCGCGGTGATCTACGGCGTGCTCGGCACAGTGCTCATGTGGATCACCTTCGCCTCCACGCGCGAAACGCCGGAACTTGCCGAGGTCGAGGTCCCGAGCCTGCACGCCACTATCGGAATGCTGCGCGAGAACGGCGCGTTCTGGACACTGTTCGCCGCCATCTTCGCGCTCAGCGTCGGCGCGGGCGTGGCGGGCAAGGCCATGACCTATTACGTCCAGTATGTCGTGGACGAACCTGACAGCATATCGGCCGTGCTAGCCGCGGGGCTGCTCGCCGCCGCGCTCGCCATGCCGCTCTGGATGTACCTCTCCACCCGGCTCGACAAGCGCACGGTCTGGATGCTGGGCGTCGGCCTTTACGCGGTGTTCCAGACCGCCCTGCTCGTGCTCGCTCCCACCACGCTCGGCCCGCTTATCGGCCTGCATGTCGGCG
>JAHDEU010000081.1 GCA_020628635.1 Hellea sp.
CCGTCGTGTCGCGCTGGACCGGCGTGCCGGTGGAGAAGAGGCTCGAAGGCGAGCGTGACAAGCTGATGGAGATGGAGAGCCTGCTGGGCGCGCGCGTTGTCGGCCAGGAAACGGCCGTTGAGGCTGTCTCGGACGCCGTGCGCCGCGCCCGCGCCGGCCTGCGCGATCCCGCCAAGCCGATCGGCTCTTTCATGTTCCTCGGCCCCACCGGTGTCGGCAAGACCGAGCTGACCAAGGCGCTGGCCGAATTCCTGTTCGATGACGACAGCGCCATCACCCGCATCGACATGAGCGAGTATATGGAGAAGCACAGCGTGTCGCGCCTGATCGGCGCACCTCCTGGCTATGTCGGCTATGACGAGGGCGGAGCGCTGACCGAGGCCGTGCGCCGGCGTCCCTATCAGGTCGTGCTGTTCGACGAGATCGAGAAGGCGCATCCGGACGTGTTCAACGTGCTGCTGCAGGTGCTGGACGATGGCCGGCTGACGGATGGTCAGGGCAGGACAGTGGACTTCCGCAACACGCTGATCATCATGACGTCCAATATCGGCGCGCAGCATCTGCTGAACCTTGCCGACGGCGAAAGCGTGCAGAAGGCCAAGGTCGGCGTGATGGCGGAAGTGTCCGCTCATTTCCGGCCGGAATTCCTCAACCGGATCGACGAGATCCTGCTGTTCGAGCGCCTCAAGCCCGAGCATATGGGCGCGATTGTCGATATCCAGATGCGCCGCCTGCAGGGCTGGCTCGCGGACAAGCAGATCACGGTCGAGCTCACGGACGCCGCGCGCGAGCACATCGGCGAGCAGGGCTATGATCCGAGCTATGGCGCCCGCCCGCTCAAGCGCGTGATCCAGAAGCAGGTCCAGGACGAACTCGCCCGCGAACTGCTCGCCGGACGCATCCAGGACGGCGACACGGTGAAAGTCGACGCCGCCGGCGGCAAGGTCCGCGTGAGCGTGCGCAAGCCGGAAGTCGCCGCAGAGGATGCGTAAGGGACCCGACAGTGCCCATCCCCGGACTCGTCCCGGGGCCGTTGGCTTGATCTCGCGGTAATGGAGCTGGACATGTCCTCAGGACCACCGAGTGACGGAAAAGCTCCCCGCTGCAGGAGCCGGGAACAGCTGCGCCTTCGAGACTTGGGCATGACCGCCGTGGCGGCCCTGCTCGCAGCCTGCGCTGCCGAGCCGGAAACCCCGCAGACCGAGCCCGAGACGCCGTCATGGGTAGATGAGACGACACCCATCGTCAGGTCCCTGCCCCCGGAGACCGAGCCTGACGACACCCAGCCGTTTCGCCGCATCGACATGCCCATCGCCGCACCCGACCGTTCTGGCGTGGTGGAAACGCGCGGTGGCGATCTCTATCTGAGGCGCGGCCTGCCAAGGATGCTCTGCGGCGAGGCTCAGCTGTCCGACCCCGAGATAAGGACGGCGTGCCCGCTGGACGTGTCGAGCGAGGCCGCGCTGGAGGAGAGCTTCACGGCCCTGATCGAGGGTCTCGACGCGGACACACGATACCGCGCCGCCGCCGGGTTGATGCTGGTGTCGCAGAACGCCGCGCCCGACGTGACGGAACCCGGCAGGAAGCGAGCAGCGACCCATCTCAGCCCGGACGCCTTCACCGGTGACCACCCCGTCCTGCCCAAGGACCCGCTGGCCTTCCGGTTCGCCCTGCTCGAAGACGGGGCGGAGCGTTTGCGCGGCGTGTCCGTGCGCGAACTCATCCGGCGCTATGATGACGCGCGAGTGGCCGCCCGGCGGCAACGGGCCGATGAGCGCGCGCGCATCAACCCGCTGGCGACCGAGGAGATGCGCCGGGTCCGCGAGATGGAAGCCCGCGGCGATGCCGTGCGCGTGACCGTGCCCGGCACGCCGCGCACGCGTCCCGCCCCCGACCTGCCTGTGGACATCCTGTCCGTCACCATGCTGCCGGAGCACTTCGCCATACGCCCCGACTATTTGCGCGCGGCCGTGCGGATCGAGGTGGAGAACCGCTCCGACGTCGCGCTGAAATGGCCGGAAGCCGCCATGACCCTCACCGTGCTCGCCCGGCCCGACGTGGTGCTGGAAGCGGAGCGGACCATCCCGCTGGGCGGCCTGCGCGACAGCTATGTGTTGCAGCCCGGCGCGCGCGGCCGGTTCGACATGCTGTTACAAAGGCCCGTGCGGTCCGAGGACCTGCCGCCCGCCGCCAACAAACCCGAGGCCTTCCGCCCGACGCTCTACGGCCTGCGCGCCGTGAATGCGCAGGACAGCCGCACGGTCTATCTGCTCTATCGGCGGGACGTGGATTGAGCCCGTGCCCGGGCGTGCCCAGCGCCGACTCCCCCGGCACCGCCAACCATGCTACCCCGCCCCCATGACCAATGCCGCCACCTTCGGCCAGCAGGCCGAGACCTATGCGAGCGCGCGTCCGGGTTATCCCGACGCGCTCTATGGCTGGATCGCCGCAAACGCGCCGAGCCGCGATCTCGTCTGGGACGCGGGCACGGGTTCGGGGCAGGCGGCGCGGTCGCTGGCCGGGCATTTCGCGCGCGTCCATGCGACGGACAATTCCTCCGCCATGGTGGCGCAGGCCGCCGCCCATCCGCGCATCGCCTACCACGTCGCGGATGCCCGGCAGTCGGGTCTGGCGGATGGCTGCGCGGATGCCGTCTGCGCAGCAACAGCCGTGCACTGGTTTGCGGGACCGGAGTTCTGGGCCGAAGCCGGTCGCGTGGCCAAGCCCGGCGCGCTGTTCTGCGCCTGGACCTATCAGCTCCCCAAAATCGAGACGGATGGCGCAGACGACTTCCTGCCGCGCGTGCTGGAGTTGATCGATCCCTATTGGGCCGACGGCAACCGCATCTGCCAGCAGGGCTATTCGGCGGAGAACCTCGGCTGCCCCTTCCCCGCGCTCGCCACGCCCGACTTCAGCGAGCGGGCGGAGTGGCGCGCGGAGCAGCTCGCCGGTTTCGTGCGCAGCTGGTCGGCGCATCTTCGCGCGCGGCAGGACGGACTGGAGAGCGAGCTGGCCGCGCTGGAAACGGACTTCCTCGCCACCCACCGCGACCGCCCGTTGCAGATCGCCCTGCCCATCAGCGCCTTTGCCGCGCGCATCCATTAGGGCGAGGATTCTAATTCCGTCTCCTATCTGGAACGCTGCAGGGACAGACATTCCCACCCAGGAGACACAATGATGACCACCACCAAACTTCTCGACCGCCCTTTCATCGCGACGCCGGTTCAGGCCGTGCGCAGCACGCGCCGCGCCTATCTCGGCGCGCTGGGCCTCGGCTATGACTTCGCAGTCGCGCGCGCCGAGCGCCGCCGCACGCAGATCACGGAGCTGTTCGGCGATCTGGTCTCGCGCGGAGAGACTCTGGAAGCGGACGCCAAGACATTGCTCGAGCGCGCCAAGCAGGAAGCCCGCGCGCTGACCGGCGAGGCGA
Source organism: Hellea sp. (assembly GCA_020628635.1). GTDB lineage: Bacteria > Pseudomonadota > Alphaproteobacteria > Caulobacterales > Maricaulaceae > Litorimonas. The sequence continues at coordinate 3,431 of JAHDEU010000081.1, forward strand.
TCGACGCGGTCGAAGACGCCGTCGAAGACATTACCGAATCCGAACTCGTCACGGAAGATGCGCCCGTCACGGCCGCCAAGGTCGCCGCCAAACCCAAGGGCGTGAGCTTGGACGAGATGACGGACGCGCTGCGTGCCCATGTCGAGCGCGTGCAGACATACGACCCCATGGCCAACCCCGCCATGGTCGCCAAGATCGTGAACCACCTCGGCGTGGCCCTGCGCTCGCGCGACACGAAATTCGTCGCCTGCTCGGACGAAGCCGAGCGCAAGACGGTGGCCGAAAGCTGGCTGAACAAGAAGCTGGGCGTCTCGGCCGAGCCGGCCGCGCTCGACGCCAAGGTCATGGCCGTCTGCGAAATGATGAAGGCGGACCGCATGAAGGACCGCGTGACGTTCTACTACCTGATCGCCAAGAATGAAGGCCTGCTGGGCAAGCTGTAGGCGGTAGCTGACGGCGACGGGGAGACACTGCCCCCTCTCCCGTCGCTCATCCCCGCGACGACGGAAGCCCGGCGCTAACCGCGCCGGGCTTTTTTCCTGCGCAACAGCACCGTCAGCCCCGCCAGCGCAATCCCGATCGCCGTGATGTAGGCCGCCAACTTGACCGGCGTCGCCACCGCCTTCACCGCGACCCAGCCGTCATGGCCGGTCAGGATCATCACCTGCGACAGGCCCTCCACCAGATCGGCCGGGATGCAGACGAGGATGGGCAGCAGCAGCCAGCGCTTGTCTGGAAACGCCCGCAGCGCCATGCCGCCCAGACACGCGCCATAGGCAAAGGGATAGGCCACATCGAGCGTGCCGGTCATCCACGCATGGACGCGGCGCTGCTCCGCGCTCATCTCCGCTACATGCGCCCGGATCGCGTCAGGACGATACATCTCGTCGATGATGGCGAAATCCCACACCGCCATGACCACGCCAAAGGCGGCGGTCAGCACGAGGGTCAGCGCAAAGCTGGACCAGAGCGCGCGGTTGGAGGTGAGGTCCAAGCCCGTTTTACGGCTTCGGCTTGGGCCCCGGCTTCTTGCGCGGCGTGCCGTCCTTCTTCAGCAGATTGCCGTCGGCGTCGCGCGGGATCTTCGTGCCCGGCTTGGGACCGCGCTTGCCAGCGGTCGTGGTCTTGCTGGTGGTCTTGGACTTGGCAATCGTCGTCTTGTTCCTGGAACCCTTGGGGCGGCCGGGGCCACGCTTCGCCGTCGTCGTCGCGGATGATGCCTTGGGTTTATTGGTCGAGCCCTTGGGACGACCCGGGCCGCGCTTGGCGGGCGCGTCGGTCTTGGTGGCGCTCGCCGCTGCCGCGGGCTTGGGCTTGTTCTTGGAGCCCTTGGGCCGGCCGCGTTTTTTCGGGGCGGCGTCGGCGGCGGAGGGCTCGAGGATCTTCACGGGCGTCGGCTCGTGCTCCGGCTTGGGGACAGAGCCCTTGCCCATCACGCTTTCGGTTCTCTCGCGCGCGGTCTGGGTCGCGTCCTTGGCGCGGGCGGTGAGGTTTTCCGTCGTGTCGCCGACGGATGTCTTCACGTCGTCGAAGGTCGCCTTGGTCCTTTCCGTCGCCGTGCTGGCCAGTTCGCGCGTGCGGGCGGCCGCCGCTTCGGCCGCCTGGCGGGCTTCGGCGACCGGATCGATATCGACCAGTTCAGAGCGCCCCTTGTCGGGCGACAGATTGTCATTGATGCGGAAGATGGCCACGAAGATTTCCGACACCAGCCGGATCGTGACCAGGGCGAGCAGGATGCGCGCGAGGAAGCCGAAGAATTCCACCACGGTCGCGAGCGGACCGAGCGCGATGGCTTCCAGCGCGGTTGCAAAGAAACTCAAGCCCCAGACGATCAGGGCGAGCCAGAAGAACGGAACGATCAATTTCTCCTTGAACAGCTTGTCGAAGGAGAAAAAGAAATTGAGCAGGTTTTTCATGGTCCGTCCGGGAGCGTGCGAAGGATTCGCGCGCAATTAACCCGGACCGAGATTAATTCGCAAGCGAATTAAACCGGTTTTAAATCTCGGTTAGCGTGGCCCCTATCGAGGCAGCGCGGCCGAGGACAGCACGGCTGTGTCCGTGACAGGCGCGGCTTCCACCACGGTCGTCACGGCGCGCATGGCCTCGATCTCCGCGCGGCGGGCATCGAATGCCGGGCGCTGCGCCTTGGACAACGGCTTGCCGGACAGCTGGGAGAGGCGGCGCGGATTGATCTTCTTGCCGTGGTGATGGACTTCGTAATGCAGGTGCGGGCCCGTGGAGCGGCCGGTCGTGCCGACATAGCCGATGACCTGGTCCTGCTTGACGTAGGAGCCCGCCTTCACGCCGCGCGCGAATTTCTGCAGATGGGCATAGGCGGTTTTGTAACCGTCCGTGTGGCGGATGCGAATATAATTGCCATAGCCGCCATAGCGGTTGGCGCGCTCCACTGTTCCGGAACCGGCGGCGAGGATCGGCGTGCCGCGCGGGGCTGCAAAATCCACGCCGCTATGCATCTTGCGGTAGCCGAGGATCGGGTGCTTGCGGCGGCCATAGGAGGAGGACAGCCGCGCGCCGTTGACGGGCGTGGCGCGGAGCTTGCGCTTGGCGGTCTTGCCGTTTTCGTCGTAATAATTCTCGCGGCCCTTTTCGTCCTCGAACAGCCAATAGTCCGTCGTTTTTCCGCGCGGGGAAAACGAGGTGTAGAGCAGGTCGCCCGCCTTGACGATCTCGCCATTGTGGTCGCGCGCGACCTCGAAGAAGATCTCGAACGCATCGCCCGGCTGGATGTCGCGTTGGAAGTCCACGGAATATTCGTAGATATTGGCAAATTGCGCCACGACCTTGTCCGGCGCGCCGAGGCGGGTCGCATCGACATAGAGCGAATTGCTGATCTCGCTGCGCACCGAGAGCGTTTCGTAGCGGAATTCCGCCTCGACGGAAAAGGCGGACCACGCCTCATCCTGACGCGAAACAAATACGGTCTTCTCCACGCTCGGTTTGAACGTCAGGTCGGTGACGGTGTCGCCGTCGAAGTGCAGGTCGAAGCTCTGCCCGGCGCGCAGGCGGCGCGGCGAGAATTCCTCGGAAAAAGCCTGCACCAGGCGGTGCGCGTCATTGCCGCTCAGCCCAGCGCGCTGCAGCATGGGGCCGAGATTGTCGCCGGGCTTGAGCTCCACCGTGCGCGTCGTGCGCGCGGGCGCGGCGAAGTCCTCGCTCAGCGCCATGTCGAAGCGGGAGATGTCGAGGCTCAGTTCGGGCGGCAGCAGTTCGGCCGTGACGCTGGATTGGGAGCTGTCCGGCAGGGCGACCGCGGCGAGCACCACGACGGCGGCGGCGGCCATCAGACCCTTGCGCACGCGCGGGCGGTGCAGCGCGTCGGGAAGACGATGCGACAGCTCTGATAGTATCGGCGTCATTGTCGGCTTCCCCGGTCGGCGCGTTGGTGTTCGGCACTGGTCACTTGATTCGACCTGCCCCCCACAGTGCCTGCCGATCCCTTGGAAAAGGGTTAACCAAACCTGCCACGCGCGTCACCTTAACGGTTTTTTATGTCGCGTTCACACGGTCTGGCCTAAGCGGATTGCCATGGACCCCGTCCCGCCCGCAACAAACGATGGCAGAGCCGTTGCAGCGCGCCGCGTCGTGCGGGGAAAACCGCTGACCGCGCGGCGCGTGATCAAGTGGATCTCGCTGGTGTTGGTCGGCCTGTTGCTGCTGATCGCCATGGCCGCCTTCTGGGCGTGGACGCAGCGCTATTCGCTGATCGAGCGGCAGGTCATCACCTATCTGGACAGCCAGGGCATCGAGGCGGACCTGCGCATCGACAATGCCACGGGCACGCGCGCGGACATCCGCAACATCCGCCTGAGCCACGAAGGCGAGCGCTTCCTCACCCTCGACCGGCTGGAGGCGGAATACCAATGGCGCGACCTGCTGGACGGCCGGGTGGAGCGGCTGGTGATGACGGGGCTGGTCGCCCGCATCACGGTGGACGAGCGCGGCAACATCATCGACGGCTGGCGGCCGCCATCCTCCGGTGGGGATGGCTTCGCCCTGCCCCCGCGCGGGGTCGTCGTCGATGGCGGCATGGTGCGGCTGACCACGCCCTATGGCGTCATCCCGTTCGACGGCGACGCGACGCTGGCCGACATGGAGAACTTCCGGATCGACGGCACGCTCGGCGAGACGCGGCTGGAGCGGGACGGGGCGAGCGCCGTGCTGTCGGGCCCGGTGGAGCTCATCCGCGAGGCGGGCGACTTTCGAGTCCAGGCACCCGCGCTCAAACTGTCGGCCATCCACCCACTCGCACAGCTGAGCACCACGACAGCACAGATCGGAGCGACCTACTCGGACGGCGAGATGAGCGGCGCGGCGCGGCTGCAAGGCGGGCAGATCATCGCGGCATCCGGCATCACCGCGGAGCTGTCCACGCTCACGCTGGACGGACGCCGGTCCGAGACGGGCCGCCTGTCCGGCAGCGCGATCATGGAGGGTGGGCGCTTAGCGCTGGACGCAGGTCTCGCCGCCGATGTGGAGCGGATTTCCGGCAGCGGGAGCCTGTCCGAGAACGGCGTGCTCACCGCCAGCGTCACGCCGAGCCTGCGCCGCGCGCGCGTGACCGACGCAACCCGCGCGCGCGATCTCGCCCGCACATTGTCGCTGGCGGACGCCCTGTCCGCC
>JAHDEU010000082.1 GCA_020628635.1 Hellea sp.
CGTCGGAGAGACCCGGTGGTGAGCTGCGCCTGTCCGGTGTCGTTGGTGCCGACGTCCAGCGTGTCCAGCCCGACCGCCCAGCGAGCCCAGCAGGTCGAACCCGCCCCCGCCCGAGAGCTGCGCGAGCGCGGCGGCGAGGCGCGCGGTCTCGATGGTGGAGAGCTGCGTCGGCGAGCGGCCGAACAGGATGCGCGACAGCACCTCGTCCTCGGGCAGGGTCGGCTCGGCGGTCAGGTCGATCTCGGGGCGCTCCACTGTGCCCGTGATGCGGACCAGCGCGGTCAGGTCGGGCGTTTCGCGCACGGCCTCGACAGACAGGCGCGATTTGAGAACGTCGGTCTGCAGGTCCACGCGGCTTTCGCGGAAAACGAAACGCTTGGACAGGAAGTCGAAGCGGCCGCGCGCGATGGACGCCTCGCCGCTGATCTGCGGGGCGTTGAACGGCCCGGTGATGCGCGCATCGAGATTGCCGCGCGCATCCAGCCCGCGACCCGTCAACTCTATGCCCGCATTGGAGCGGATGCGCAGGTCCATGGATGTGGTCTGGTTGGCGAAACGGCTCGGCTCCTCCTCCTCGCCGTCCTCTCCCGGGAAGCGGACGTCCAGCGTCGGCAGGCCGGGCTTGGGCAGGCGGGCGATGTTGAACTCCGCATCGGTGACGTCGAGATCGCCCGTGAGCTTGAGCAGATTGTCTCGGCGCGAGATCGCCATGGTGCCGGTGACAGTCGCGAAGCCCTCGCGACGATCCACGATGCGCAGTTGGTTGGAGCGGATATCGACGCTGCCTTCGCCTGTTGCGAGCCCGATCTGGCCGGACCCGGTCAGCGTGCCGTTCTTGCTGCCGCGCGCATCAAAGCGAGACACGGTCAGCGTGCGGCCCGCAATGCGCGCATCCAGCCCGATGGAGTTCAGCTTCACGCCCAGCACGCCCTGCTCGAATACGCCGTCGGAAAGACGCACGGTGCCCTGCACGCGGTCCACATCCGGCGGCACGGTGAAGTCGAGCTCGGTGTCCAGACGCCCGCGCACATCGGTCTGCGGCGGCAGGAACAGCTCGGCCAGCGCGCCGATGTCGCCGTCGAGATCGGCCTTGCCCTGCAGCGGCGTGGCGGGCGGCCACACCATGAATGGCGCGCGCGGCATTGTGTCGACGGGACCGGCCAGCGTGACGCCGCCCGCCAGGTCGCCCTCGCCCGCGCGCATCTGCGCACGCATCTGCTCGTTTTTCAGCGCCACGGTGATAGTGGCCGAGACCGGCTCCGCATCGCTGCCCGGGTTTTCGAGGTCGTCGAGGCGGATCGCGGCCTCGCCCTCTATGCGGTCAGGGAGAAGCTGGAACGCGCCCTCGCCCGACACCGTGCCGCCCGCGACGGGACGGCCCAACACCATCATGATCTCTTCGGCCGTCAGCGAGTCGATGTCGAAGGTGATGCGGCCGTCCGTCCCCGGCTGCAGCGCAAACGCCATGGTGCCGCCGAGCCCGTCGGCGTCGAGCGTGCCGCCCCAACCGTTTTCATCGCGCTCCGCACGCAGATTGCCCGCGATCTTCTGGCGGTCGACCTCCAGAGTGAACGGCGCGGCGACGGACAGGCCGGGCTCTGCCAGATCGGCCGTGCCTTTTGCGCGCAGGCTCACGCGCTTGTCGAGTTCGTTGAGCACCGCCTTGCCCTCCACATTCAGGGCAAACGCCACTGCCTCGCGCGGGCCGACTGCCTTGAGCGTGACCGTGCCGTCCGTGAGCGGTCCCGCCGCGACGCCAAGCAGTTTGGCGTCCACATCGACGCGCGCGTCCGAGATCAGCACCTTCGCATCGATCGACTCGGCCGGCACGAGCGGCGAGCGGCCGGACACGACGAGGTCGGCCCGCAGCGCGGCGATGTCGCCGCCAAATCCGGACAGCGTGCCCTCTGTCTTCAACTCTCCCAGCGTGCCGCTCAGCCCGGTGATGTCCCAGCCGTCCGCGCTGGTCCTGACCGCGAAATCGGCCGTGATGGGTCCCTGCTCGCTGTCGCCGCGCGCGACCACGTCGGCAAGTATGATCCCGTCGCTGAACGTGCCGTCGGCGCGCACATTGGCATTGGTCAGCGTCAGCGCGCCGGCATCCGCGGTCTGCACATCCGTCACGGTCTCGAAAGCGATCTCGGCGGGCGGGCCGGTGACGACCGCCGTGCCCTCTATGCCGCGCGCGTCGAGGGCGGCGAAGGTGTAGCGGTCTGCCGTGTAGTCAATGTCGGCGCGGATGCGGCCGTCCTGCCAGACGGCATCGCCCGTCGCGCGGAACAGATCGTTGGAGGCGGTGAAGCTCGGCACGCGGATGGCGTCGCCGTCGGGCCGGAAGGTCGCAGTGTAATCCACGCCCTCGCCCAGCAGCGGCTCCACCGCGCTGGCGAAGCCGGAGAGCTGCGTCGCCCGGCCGGAGGTCTGGCCGCGCAGGCCGTTCTCGGTCAGCCGGACGTCCGCCTTGCCCTGCAGCCGCGCGGACGGGCCGTCGCGGAAGACCGTGGTGTCTATGTCGTAGCGCCCGTCAAAGCTGCCGCGCATGGCCTCGCCGTAAGCCGCATTGCCCTTGCCCTGGACGGACAGGCCAGGGATGCGGATGTCGGCGCGGGACAGCGCGACCGTCTGCGCGCCGAGATCGGCCGCGCCCACCGCGATCAGCCGCGCGCCATTGGCGAGCGCCGCCGCGCCCGACGCTTCCCCGCGCAGGGCCGTGTCGAAAGTGGCGCGCTGGTCGGCGAAGGACAGCTTGGCCGGGCCGGACAATCGGCTGACCGCATAGTCGGCATAGCGCAGACCGGTCGCGTCCACCTCTCCGTCGAAGCTCATGCCCTGCGTGTCGAGATCATAGCGGGCCGAGCCGCTCGCACGCAGGCGGTCGAGGCCGTAGCCTTCGAGGTCGAACGCCGTCAGCGGGTTGGCGACGTCGAGCGACAGCGTGTCGAGCGCTATCACGGAGCCGTCCTTTGTGCCGTCCGCAGTCACCTCCGTCTTGGGCGAGGACAGTTCCACGAACAGCCGCGCATTGGTGTCGAGCGGGTAGGTCACATCGAACCGCGTTTCGCCGCCGAGAATGGGCGCGGCGGCCTCCAGGAGCGGCAGGCGGTCCGGCTGCAGCGTGCCCGCGACCGACACGCTGCTTTGCCCGCGCAGCACGGTTGCGGTGGCGAAGTCCTGCCCGTCAATATCGGCGGAGATGGTCGTCTCCCCGCCTTGCGTCGAGACATCCGCGCTCATCCCCTGGCCGGGGTCGAGCCGCATGAGATTGGCGATCAGCCCGCCCGCCGGACCCTGCACGTCGGCGTCGCCCGACAGCACGAGCAGTTCGGACCAGGCGAGATCGGTATCGACCACATCGCCCTGGTCGGATGTCGCGTCGATGCGCGCAGATCCGCCGGTGGGGCCGTGCTCCAGATCGCCGGAGGCGCGCAGGTTCACGGCCAAGCCCAGCACGGCCTCGGCGACATCGATGTCCGGCAGGTCGATGCCGTCTATGTCGAAGCGGTTGACGCGCGGCTCGCTCTCGCTCGGCTCCCCGGGGATCAGCACGGGCTGGGAGAGCACGTCGAGATCGGCCACGCGCAGCGCGTTCACATCCACCGTCTTGTCGAGCACGGCGCGCGGGTTCCAATCGACTGTTACGTCCCGAGCCACCAGCCACACGCCGTCGCGGCCGGAGAGCTGCAGACGGTCGATGGTGAACTCGCCCAGCACGGAGCCGTCCAGCCCGTCTAGCTCCACGCGCTGTCCGGCGAACTCCATGTCCTCGACCGTGCGCTCCACGAAGGCGCGGCCGGAGCTGCTGCCGATCCAGAGGAACACGCCGACGACCAGTAGCACGAGCAGGAGCAGCAGCACGGCCAGTCCGATGGCGATGCGCTTCAACCAGTTGGGGCGAGTGTCCGTGACGGTCTCGCTCATCAGAAGGCCTGCCCGATGGAGATATAGACCTGCACGACCTCGTCCCGGTCGGACGGGTTGAGCGGCGTGGCGATGTCCAGCCGGATCGGTCCGGCGGGCGTCATGTAACGCACGCCCACGCCCGCACCGACGCGCAGATTGCCGAAGGTCGGGTAGGTCTCGTCCGACACATTGCCCGCATCGATGAAGGCGACCGCGCCGAATGTTCCGTTGATGCGGTAGCGTCCCTCGACGGAGAGCTCTGCCAGGCTCGCGCCGCCTTGTGGCACGTCGTCCGCGTCGAATGGTCCGATGGCCTGGAAACCATAGCCGCGCACCGACCCGCCGCCGCCGGCGAAGAAGCGGTCCTCGCCCGGCACGGCAGAGACATTGGCGCCGATCAGCGTGCCGAGCCGCGCGCGTCCGGCCGCGACGATCCGGCCTTCCTTTGAAAACGGCTGGTAGTAGCGGCCCTCCAGCACGGCGCGGCCATAGACGATATCCGGCGCGCCGCCGGAACGCGCATAGGTCGGCTTCAGCCGGCCGGAGGCGCGCCAGCCCTTGCGGGGATCGAGGACAGAGTCGGACTTGTCGATGGAGGCGGAGCCATTGAGCGAGACGGTCTGGAAATCGCGCCGCACGGTCGCGCCGGTCTGGCGTATGTAGCGCGCATCCGCACCATAGCCGTATTGGAACTGCGGTCCCTTGATGACTTCGACACCCGCGCCGATCTTCGCCGTCTGCTGATCAAACGCGTCCGTGCGCTCATCGAATGCGGAGGCAAAATAGGTGACGCCCTTGCCATAGCCCAGCTCATTGGGTCGCCGCCAGACGAGGTCCAGCCCGAACTCGCGCTCCGCCACCCGCGCCTGTCCGATCAGCAAATCGCCCATGCCGATCAGGTTGCGCCGCAGCAATTCGGCATCCACGCCGAAGCCCTCGGACGTGTCGTAGCCCGCGCCCAGCGTCAGCGTGTAGCGGTCGCGCTCGTCGATCAGCATCCTGACATCGCGGATCTGCGCGCCGTCCTCGGTCACGCCCGAAGGCTCATCGGCGAGCTTGGCCAGCGAGCTGTCGAACATTCGGGTTTCGGCCAGGCGCGAATTGTAGAGCGCCATGTCGGACGGGTCGAAAATCTGCCCCGTCTCCATCGGGTTGATCTTCTGCAGGTATTTGTCCTTGGTGCGCAGCCCGTCCGGATAGATGAACTGGCCCAGCACGACGCGCGGGCCGCTCTGCACGTTGTAGCGGACGGATATGGTCTTGGCGTCCTTGTCGCCGATCACGTCGCGCGAGGTGACGGAGGCGTAGGGGTAGCCCGCCTCACGCAGTTTCGCCCCGATCTGGCGTTCCTGGTCGATGACTTCGGCGGCGACGGCTGGCTGTCCCGGCTGCAGGCCGAGCGTGTTGCGGGTGCTCTCCTGGATGTCGGGCAGCGGCTCGAAGTCGCCTTGGTAGCGGATGCGAAGCTCGGCGATAACGAATTGCGGGCCGGGGTCGATGTTGAGATAGGGCTCCGCAGCCGCGCCCTCGCCGTCCACCGCGCGCGTGATGACCGGATCGAAATAGCCATAGGCGTTGAGCACGCCCGTCACGATCTTGGTCGCGCGCCGGGCCTGGCGGCGGGCATGGAGCTCGGATTCCGCGTCGGGCTCCTCCGGCAGGCGGTCCACGATGGTGTCTTTCAGCTCTTCCGGAACGTCGCCCTCATTGGCGAATTTCACCGGATAGGCGAGCGCGGGCGAGCACAGGATCGCGAGACACGAAAGAATGGCGAGGAGGATACGCATGGGGTGGACGACGAAGTTCTCCTTCAAGCCAGTTTAAAACTCGCGGGCGGGAGCGGGGTTCCGCCGCAGCGATGATTCACATGCGTGAATGGACATGGCAGCGGCCGCGCGTCACAGCATGGACGTGGCACAGCCCGACACAAATCTTCGCCAGCGCACCGCCTATGGGTCCGGCCATGCGCTGATCAGTGCGAAGAACATGCTCTTCCACTTCTTCTTCCTGTTCTATTTCGCCAATGTCCTGGGCCTGCCGGAATGGCAGGTCACGGTCGCGACCGTCATCGCCATCGTCATCGACGCGGTGACCGACCCGGTGATGGGGCAGATCAGCGACAATACGCGCTCGCGCCGCTGGGGGCGCAGGCATGGCTGGATGCTGGCCTCGACCGTGCCCGCAGCAGGAGCGCTGGCGCTGCTGTTCAATCCGCCACCCGGCATGAGCGAAGGCGCGCTCTTCCTTTGGATGGCGGTCGGCATGATCGCCACGAGAGTGCTGATCACGGGCTACACCGTGCCCTACTTCGCTTTGGCAGCCGACATCAGCCAGAATTATGACGAGCGGACCAAGGTGGTGGGGCTTCGGACCATCTTCGAAAACGTCTTCAACCTGTCGGTCTTCATTCTCGGCTTCATCGTCTTCCTGCCCGACAGGCCCGGTCTGGAGGACGGCATGCTCCATGAGCCGGGCTATGGCCCCTTTGCGCTCACCATGGGCGTAATCGGAATCATAGGCGCGCTGCTCATGCATGCGGGCACGCGCGACAAGATCAGTGCTACCCAGCCGCGCAACTGGAACACGGGCGAGCCGTGGCACCGGGCCTTTCGCGAGATCGGCGCGGCCTTCCGCCTGTCCGAGTTCCGCACGCTGACGCTCGGCTTCTGCCTGCTGGTGACGCTCTATTCGGCCATCAGTCAGCTGACGCTGTTCGTCGGCGTCTATATCTGGGAGTTCGACCAGAACCAGAAGCTTGTCGCTTCGCTCGTGCCGTTCGTGGTCATTGTCCCGGCCGCCGTCTTCGCGGGCTGGCTGTCGCGCCGCGCGGAAAAGCGCACGGCCGCGCTGTGGCTGACCGCGCTGTTCGGCATCAGCTTCACCGTGCCCTTCGTGCTCTACCTGCTGGGCCTGACGCCGCCGACGGGATCGGCTGCGCTGCTGCTGCTCGTCTCTGTTGCCAGCGGATTCGGCTATGCCGGCATGGTGGGATCGCTGATCCTGTCCTATTCCATGATGGCGGATGTGTCGGACCTCGTGACGCTGGAACATGGCCGCAAGCGCGAGGGGCTGCTGTTTGCGGCCTTCACCTTCTCCAACAAGCTCGCATTCGCCGTCGGGCTCATCGTGGCAGCGTTCGGGCTTTGGTTGATCGACCTGCCTGTGGGTGCGCTGCCGAGCGAGATCGGGAGCGCCACCACCGACACGCTCGCGCTCTATTCCATCGTGGTCAATCTGGGACTGATGACTGTGGCCTGGTGGGGCTATTTCCGCTATTCCATGACGCGGGAGCGCCAAGAGCTATTGCAGCAGCAGCTCCGCGAGGCGCGCCCGGTGGAAGGCCCCGTCGCCGAATTGTGAGGCCGCGAACATGGCGAGGCGGCGGTAGAGCTGCGCGTCGCAATCATAGGTGAAACCGAAGCCGCCGTGGAACTGGATGGATCGGTCGGCGGCATAGGACAGCGCCCCTTCCGCCTGAGCATTGGCCATGCGCACGGCGATCTCCCCGTCGCCCTGCTTGTCGATATGCGTGGCCGCCGCGTAGAGCAGAGAGCGGGCTTTTTCCGACTCCACGAAGGCGTCCACCGTCGGGTGTTTCAGCGCCTGATACGCGCCGATTGTCTTGCCGAACTGAGTGCGTGTTTTCAGGTAGTCGAGCGTGTAGTCGATGCACGCCATGGCCGCGCCGGACAGCTCGGCGGCTTGCAACAGGTTGGCGACGTTCTCCAGCCGTTCGAGCGCGACCGCCGTGGTCGCGGCGGGCATGAGATCGTCCTCGGTCACCTCCGGCACGTCGAACGTGTAGCTGCGCTTGGTCTCGTCGATGATGATCTCGCGGCGTGCGCCGGTGATGCGCTCGCGGGGGAGGATGGCGAGGCGGGTTTCTCCGCCGTGCAACACGGTCGCGACGACGATCTCAGCCGCGTCGAGATTCAGCACGAATGTCTTGGTCCGGCCCTCCACCGCGTCCAGCGCCCAAGCCCCGCTCGGCTCGAACAGCGCCACGGTCGCGGCCGTCCCACTCGCGAGCTTCGGCAGCCACTCGGCCTTCTGAGCGTCAGAGCCGCCCGCGAGGATGGCCTGCGCGGCAAGCGTCGTCGGCACGAATGGCCCGCTCATCATATGCCGGCCCATGGCCTCCACGATGGGCACGACATCCGCG
>JAHDEU010000083.1:0-1889 GCA_020628635.1 Hellea sp.
GCCTGCGACCCTGCATGTGCGGGACGGGAAAGTCTGGGTGGAACTGGCGACGGCCGAAGCCGGGATTTCGCCGGGGCAAGCCTGCGTGTTCTACGAGGCGCGGGACGATGCGCAGCGGACATTGGGCGGCGGCTGGATCACCGGGACGGCGTAAGGCCGCCCGACACGGGGCCGCGCGCGGTCGTCGTCCCACCCCCTTGAACCCTAGGACGACATTCCTACATCCTTGTCGCGCCGTGCCATGACGGGCGGCGCGACAGTCAAACCAACGCATTGCTTTGAAAGGATGCCCCATGAGAACGACAGTTCGCCCTTACGATTTTTCGCCGCTCTACCGCTCTTTCGTCGGTCTGGACCGCATGGCCAGCCTGATCGACGCGGCCAGCGCGCAATCCAACTCGCAGACCGGCTACCCGCCCTACAATGTCGCGCGGCTGGACGAGGACAGCTACCGCATCGAGCTGGCCGTGGCCGGGTTTGATGAGTCCGAGCTCGACATCCGCTCGGAGCAGAACCTGCTGACCATCACCGGCCGGCACGGTGAGTCTGACGAGGATACGCCCCACTACCTGCACCGCGGCATTGCCGAGCGCGGGTTCGAGCGCCGCTTCCAGCTGGCCGACCACGTCGTCGTGGACAGTGCCGAGCTCAAGAACGGCCTGCTGACGCTGTCCTTGCGCCGCGAGCTGCCCGAAGCGCTCAAGCCACGGACTATTGCCATCGGTTCGGCCAACACCAATGCGGCTCAACCTGACCGCATTGTAACCGAGCCGAAATCTGGCGGTGAGGTGAAAGCTGCCTAAATAGGAATGGAGCGACAGGCCTCCCCGATCTCCCCTCTTTCGGATCAGGCCAGTTGTTTCTAGCGGCGGCGCCGCGTGTGACACCCCCTCCCAGTCGCGCGGCGCCGCCCAACTATTTCAGGAACATCTTCTGCATCTGCGCCCCGCTCAGCCGGGGCGTTTTTGCGTTTTGGAAGGCCTGCAACGTTGCCTCCATGACGGCGCGGTTGACGGGTGTCGGCACGCCGAGCTGCCTGCCGCGCCGCACGATCTCGCCCTGCAGGTGGTCCAGCTCGGAGGCGCGCCCCAGCTCCAGATCGTCGAGCATGGAGGAGCGCGCCGTGCGGTCGATCTTCACGACCCGGTCCATGATCAGGCGGTAGAGCCAATCGGGCTTGCCCATCAGCGACACGAATTGCGCGGGCGCGCGGCCGTTGAATGTCGCGACCTCTGTGCCTTCCGCTTTCGCGACGGCCAACCCTTCCTCGATCATGGCGATCAGCACGCGGCGATAGCCCCGCTGCAACAGCCCGTCGCGCAGCGACCCGCCCCACAGCGCGTTGAGCGCATTGTTGAGATTGACCAGCAGTTTGGCCCAGAGGAATGGCTCGACCTCTTCGACAAGCTGCAGCCCGACGTGGGCCCTGGTGAGCGCGTCGGTCAGCTCGCTTGGCGCGTTCGATCCGATGACCAGATCGCCCTCCGTGCCGCGATGGAAATGTCCCGGTGCGGGCGAGGTGACATTGAACGGAACGACCGAGCCGGACAGATTGGAAACGCTCTCGCGCAGCACGGGCAGATTGGCGATGCCGTTCTGGAAGCTCACAACATGCGCGTCGGGGCAGTGCTGCGCGATGAGCCGGGCGGCGTGTACCGTGTCCTGGCTCTTTGTGCAGAGCGCGACGACGCTGGAGCCAGCCAGCGCGGCCTCGTCCGTGCGGAAGTTCAGATCAGTCAGCGTAACCGGCTCGCGCCCCGTTTCCGTAAGGGTCAGCCCGTTCGCCGCAATCGCTTCCGCGAAGCGCGCCCGCCCGAGCAGGCGCACATCCGCGCCGCCTTCGATCAACCGCCCGCCCAGATAGCAGCCGATCGAGCCCGCGCCGAGAA
>JAHDEU010000083.1:1989-3050 GCA_020628635.1 Hellea sp.
ATGTCCACCCCGCCTTCCCACATGGCGGACAGGACGGGCTCGAAGAACTGCTCATGCGTGCCCTCGTCGAGCGCGACCATTGCGGTGCGCATGGGCAGGATGGTCATGACGGGAAAATTGGGATTGAAGCGGTAGTCGGGCAGGTCGTACATCTCCACGAACCGCGCGATCTCCGTCTGCATGTAGCGCATCTTGGACGGCACTTCGGCGAATGCCTGCCAGGGCGGCTGGTTGTTGGCGGCCTTGAACAGCCCGCCGATCAGCGCGGGCCTCATGTCGAGCGTGAGCCCCTCCACCCGCGACAGCGCGCGGTAGGCCAGATAGACGTTCGGGCTGCCGAAGTCGTAGTAGAAATCCAGATGCCGTTTGCTCATGCGCCCCTCCGTGGTTGGAGCGACCGTGCCGAACTGGCGGCCCTAGTGCAAGTCGCAGCTCTCCGAAGCCTTGGGCTCCACCCATGTCGAGACTCGCTCCTGGCCCGTATCCTCCGGCCATTTCGACGTGCCGTCGATAGGCAGCCAATCCGTCGGAAAGCCGTCGCAGGCCGCCGTCGGCGAGGCGAGGTAGAAGCGCACCGGGAAGTCCGGAAGCGGCATGACATGGGCGCGCGCGATATCGCTGGTCTCGTGACCCCAGCGGGAATACCACTCCGTCATGTCACGGCCCAGCGCATGGCTCGCAGCGATCAGGATGAAGTCGTTGTTGGACAGCTCCCGCGCCTGGGTCCGAGTGAAGCCCGCAAAGCCCAGCGCCTCCGCCTGCTCGTCCCAGAGCTGATCGTTATTGCGCGCCGTGTTGAAGGCACGCTCGATGACGTGCAGCCGGGCGAGGAAATGCTCGCCGCGTTCCAGCAGGCCCGCACGCTGCGCGCCGATCATGGTCTGGATGCGCACGGCCGCACCCCAGCTCCAGCCCGTGCGGTCGTTCTTGCGCATGGCGTCGTAATAGTTGGGTTCGCGCGCGGCCGCCTGGACCTGGTCGAACAGCGTGCGGAAGGGCAGGCGCTGGCAGGAGGTCGTGTCGCCTTCTTCCGTCTGGAAGCGGGACTTGGCGTAATAGCT
>JAHDEU010000083.1:3150-7967 GCA_020628635.1 Hellea sp.
TCGATTTCGGTGATGCCGCGCCCCGTGAAGCCCGCCAGCGCGTGGGCGTAATCCGTGAAATTGCGCGATGTCAGCTCCGCGACGGCCGCCGGGGACAGGCCGCGCGCGAGCGTGTCCTGCATCTTCGCGTTGGTCGAGTGGACCTCGAAGCCGGGCGTGATGATCTCCGCCCAGTCCCAGTCTCCGCTATCGACCTTGGCGATGAAGTCGGCGTCGTCCTCGGGGCCGCGCCAGACGGGGTGGCTGGCGACGTTCTCGAACGTGAAGGCCGTCTGCGTGCCGGTCTCGCCGTCAAAGCGGATCATCACCGGACCGCCCGCCGGGCTGGTCAGGGTGATGCTCTCACCCGGTGCAATCGGCATGTCCGGCGAGCTGACCTGGGCGGGGCGGGTGTATCCGTTGTCGTTGAACGGATGGGTCGCGCCCACGCGCACGAGATTGACGCGGACCTTGGTGAGCGTGGCGTCGGCATCGTCCGTGCGGGTCACGCGAATGGTCTGGCCGGGCAGGGCATAGACCCCGGCCGAGCGGTAATTGCGGCGCGCCTCCAGCGAAACGTCCCGGGTGGAGGTCGGCACCGGATTGTCCGCTCTGGCGTGATTGCCCAGCGCGCTCCACGCCGGAGCATGTCCACGAAGATGCGCCACCGACGTGTCCGCAAAGCGCGTGCGCAGGTTGGCGCGGCGCTCGCTGCTCTTGTCGAGCGGGAAGCGCGCGGCCCGGCGGTGGATGTCGCCCAGCAAGACGGCCGCCTTGTCGAATTCCATGCCGGATTGCTCGAAGATCGGCAGGCCCGCCGCGTCCAGCGCGCGCAGGCGTCCGTTCAAGCTGTCCAGCACGGGCTTGACCATCGTCGCAAAGGCGCCGTCCTCCGGGCAGCTTTTGTCCGCGCAGCCCACAAAGGTGACGGAAAGGTCGTCGCGCAAGATGCCGCGCATCACGCTCAGCAGGCCATCCGCTTCGGCCAGCGCCTCCGCGCGGCCCGTCACGGCCGGAGCCGCGTCGAGCGTGGGATGTGTCCAGTAATTGTCGCCCCGGTGCTGCAGGCCGAACAGCGGCAACAGGTCGGTCTGCGCGATCTTGTCGTCGATATGCATGAACAGCACGCCGGGGCCGGAGCGCATCGCGGCCTGGATCGTCGGCACGTCCGGCGCGCCCGCACTTCCGAGCAGGAGCACATCCGCGCTCTCCAGGCATCCGGCCAGCGCGTCTGCGTCGCAGGCTTGCGGGTCGTTATAGCTCACCCGATCGCCATAGGTCGCATCCAGCCATTGCCGCGTGCGCGTGCGGTCGCGGAAGTAGTAGCTGTCGGACATCTGCGCGATGGTGACGGAAAAGTCCTCCGTCCCTTGTGGATCGGCCTTGCCGCCGCTGAGAAACGTCATGGTCCGCGCCATGAACTCATCCATGCCCGGACCCATGCCCGTGCGGGCGGGGTTGGCGGACAGGGCGATGGACCGCGGGTGCAGCAGGCTCGCCGCCGCCATGATCTCACCAGTCCGCGTGCTGCTCTTGCCGGACGCATTGGACAGCAGCAGCGGCACCGTGTCCCCAACTGAGCGCGACAGGCGCGGTTGGTCGTGGCTGGCGTTCCAGGTGATCGGCGGCAGGCCTTCGGTGATGGACTGCTGAATGGTGCGCGCACGTTCCCAGCGGCATTCAGCCAGGCGGCCCGCATAGTCGATGATCGACTTTTCCGTGACGCCGTCCGCGCGACCGGTCAGAACCGCGACATGGGCGAGTTCGTCCGCCTCGCTCGGCTCGCAGGCCGTCGCCGCCATGGGCGTGACCGTCCCGTCGTCTCCCACCGTGATGCGTTCGTGCGTGGCGGGAGTGGGCGCTGATTTCTTGACCGGAGCTTGCACGACTGCGCCCGTCACAGGGGTGGCGGGCGCGACCTCGTCGCAAGCAGCGAGGGCAAGCGCGGCACCGAAGCACGCCAGAGAACGGGCAAATCTATCGACCACGGATAAAACTTTCGAACCAGACATTCATCACCCCGCTGCGTTCATGCCCCATCGCGGTTGGGTTCGGCTTACCGGACGTGGTTAATGCATGGTGGATATGCAGGGGATGGGTTTTGTCAGTCGGGTCTGCTGAGCCTATTCGCGCCCGCATGACCGCACCCTCTCCCAGCTTTTCCGAGCTCGCCGCACAGCTCGGCCGCTCCCCACGCGGACCTGACATTCCCGAGCACTGGAAGCAGGGCCGCACGGCCTATGGCGGTCTCTCCGCCGGGCTGCTGCTGGCCAAGGCGCGGGCGGACCATGCCGGCCTGCCGCCCTTGCGCTCCGCCCTCGTGAACTTCACCGGCCCCGTGTCGGGCGCGCCGCTGCTCGGCTCGCGCCTGCTGCGCGCGGGACGCAATGTCAGCACGGTGACGGCGGATGCGACCCTCGACGGCGGCACGGTGTGCACAGCGACCTTCAGCTTCGGGCAGTCGCGCGACAGCGCGCTCGACTTCGACGTGGCCGCGCCGCCTTCCGGGAAGCCCGAAGACCATCCGCCCATGATCCCCAAAGACCAGACCCAATTCGCGCCGGGCTTCACCGTCAATTTCGACAGCCGCCTCTGCGCGGGCGCGCGGCCCATCACGGGCGCAAAGCGCGGCCACATCCGCTGCTGGGTGCGCCACCGCGACGCGGCGTCCCGCACCGGCGAGGCGGCGCTGCTCTGCCTCGCCGACATCCTGCCGCCCGCCGCCATGCCCATGCTCAAGACGTTCGGACCCGTCAGCTCCATGACCTGGATATGCAATGTGCTGCGCAGCCCGGAGACAGACGATGGCTGGTATCTGGTGGAGGCCGAAGCGAATGCCGCGCGCGGTGGCTACTCCTCGCAACTCATGCGCATTTGGAACAGTGCGGGCGAGCTGGTGGTCGAGGGCATGCAGTCCATCGTGATCTTCGCCTGATCCTCGAGCTTAAGACGCGGGCAGCGGCTTGGCGAAGGCCGACACGGCGGCCATGGACAGGCCCAGTCCCAGACCCGCACCCAATATCATCGCCGCGCGGAACAAAAGCGCGCCGATGGTGGCGGGCGCGACGGCCGCGCCGAAACCGGCCAAGATGCTGATCATGCCGCCCTCGCGCAGGCCGACCGTGCCGGCCGGAGACGGGATCGCGCAGGCCAGATTGCCCGTCGCCAGCGCGGCCAGCGCCACCAGATAGGACACGTCCACATTGATCGCCATCAGGCAGACCCAGACGATGAGCCCCCGCATGGCGTAGAGTGCCAGCGTCACCGCCAGCACCCTGAGCATCTGCATGCGGGACAGCTTGGCGGACTCGCGGAAGACATGGCGGAGCAGGCGCGCCGCCGCACTCAGCACGCGGCCAAAGGCGTTGCGCGGCACGTCGTCGGCATGGGCGACCAGCTTGGACAGGAATTTCGGCGGCGTCTGCGACTTGGCGAGCACGAGCAGGATCACGGCTCCCAGCACGGGTCCCAGCAGCGGCCACACGCTGCCCAGCACGAAAAACCCGCCAATCCCGGCCAGTGTAAGCGTGCTCGCAAAGCCGATCATGCGCATGATGAAGGTCGCGGCGGTCGCGTCCTCGGCCGTTGCGCCCAGCTCCTCGAGCTTGCAGATGCGGAACACGTCGCCGCCGATCGTGCCCACGGGCAGCTGCGCCACGCAGCTCATCTGGTAGAGCACGCGCGCATGGCGCAGGCGCTGCGGCCGGAGTTCGGGCAGCAGCTGCTCGATGCGCAACACCTTCAGCAGCTCATGCGGCAGGACCAGCAGCACGGCGAGGCCCAGCAGCGGCAGCGACGCCTCGCGAAACGCCTCGCGCCATTCGGACAGGGGCGCGACCTGGAACAGCGCCCAGACCAGACCCAGCACCATGGCACCGATCAGCCAAGGGCTTTTCAGCCAGCGCTGGACCTTGGCGAGCCATGTGTCGGCTTCCGCCGTGCCCGCCTCGCAATCGACGCCGAGCGACTGTTCAGCATCGGCGCGGGTGACCATCAGTCTTCGAGCTCCGCACCCGCCATGCGCGCGCAAGAGGCGCAGCAATAGGTCGCGTCGCCCTTGGTTTCGCGGCCATGCCCGATGATGCGGCAACCACACTGGGCGCACGTCGGCGCCATCTTGGCGATGGCGCATTCGAAGCTGTCGAAATGGCCTTCCGTCCCGTCATGCAGCGTGACTGTGAAGGCGCGGTCGTAATCGTTTCCGCATTGGTCGCATTTGGCCATGATCGTGCTCCTTAAGTGTTGATGACTTTGGACTTGCCGACATCCGGCAGGCTGTCGGTGAGGTTGGCCTTGGCGGTTTCGTAGAGGAATTTCAGCGGATTGCCCGAACTCGCCCAGATCGCGGCCTGTTCCGGCTCGAACCGCAGCATGAGCAGTTTGGGATCATCCTGACCACCCGGATACCAGCTGGCCGCGATGGGGTTCCAGAAGCGCTCGACGAGGGCCTTGTCGTGCTCCGGATAGATCTTGCCGCGCAGGCTGGCCTGGTAGTCCGCGTCGATGTGGCAGGCCGTGACGGTCGCGCCGGGACCCGCCAGAACTGCCTTGCCGAGGTCCGAGGTGTTGTCGGAGAAGAAATAGATCACCGCGCCGGAGCCCGCCCGCTCGATCATCGCGTCGTCGATCTGCGGCGCCATGGGCTGGGGCATCTCGTCCGGATTGGGCGAACCCAGCATGACGCAGCGCGCGCCCTTGATCTCGCTCATCAACTGCGTGCGCGGCGCGGTTTCGAATTTCGACAGACTGGCCATGGCGGGCTCCCATGCTGGGTGTGATTGGGTCACGGGAGGCAACGGGCGAACGGGGCAGGGCGTTCCGTAGGTGCGTCGTTGCGG
>JAHDEU010000084.1:0-7039 GCA_020628635.1 Hellea sp.
AAGCGGAGCAGGGCGCGTTCGTTGTCGTTCTGCTCGCCGTCCTTCATGATGTGTTCGATGAGCCAGCTGGCCTCCGTCTCCACCACGCGCTCCGCCTCGCGATTGGCGCTCTCGTTGAGCAGGCCGAGAACGCCGTTGAGCTCCAGGCTGTCACGCAGCTGGTTGCCTTCGATCCATCCGCGGATGTTTGCTTTGGGGTCAAAGCGCTGCAACAGGCTGCGGCTGCGGTCCGTCGCCAGACGCGCTGCCTCGGCGGAATTCAGAATGGGACGAGTGGGGGAGAGCATCAAGTGATTGGCGATGGCCTGCACGAAGAGGCGCTGCCAGCTCGGGTGGTTGTCGCGTCCGCTGGTCAGGTCGTTAAGCGCGAGCAGCATTTCGGCTTCCGATCGGCTGACGCGCAGCCCGCCGCAGCCCGTGCCGGCATAGATGACCGAGCGCAACAGTTCGACCTCCGCTTCGCCGATCGTGCCGGGAACGAGCATGGCGCTGCCGACGCGGCCCTTGCCATCGACGACGGCGGCGAAGACCTGACTCAGTGCATAGGAGGTCAGGATGTCCGGCACGACCTGCGCCGTGCGCAGCACGTTGAGCAATAGTTCGAGCTCGGTTTCCGTCTCGACCACGCCGTCATGGTCGATGCGTTCGATCAACCAGACGGCAGGCTCTTCCCGGACATGGCCGTCCGGGGCTTGCGCATCATCGACATAGGCGGCGAGCACGGAGGTGAAATAGGGTGCCCAGCTGTCGGGCTTGTCGGCGATGCCGTCCAGCTCGAATAGCGCATCGGCCTCCGCGCGGTCCATGACGAGATCGGCGCCAATGGCCCGGCGCAGCGCAAGCAGGTCTCCCTCGCTCATGCTGCCTTGCGACCGGATGCGGTCGACGATGGATTGAGATGTGGCGTCCAGCATGGCGCGCTCCCTGCAAATGGTTTGCGTAGGAGCCTAGCGCCGAGTGCTGAAAATAACGCTAAAGCGGAACGAAGTGGCTTAAGCGGACTTCTTCGCGGACTTGATCGGTGTCGGTGCGGCCGATTTCCGCGCGCACTTACCGTCGAAGAAAGCACCGTTTGCGATCATCAACTGGTCCTGGATCAGGTCGGCTTGCACATTGGCAGTTTCGGCGAGTTCCACGACATTGGCGTCGATCTTGCCGGTGACCTTGCCGCGGACGTGGACCGTCGTGGCGATGATCTTGCCGTTGACCGCGCCTTGTTCGCCGACCGTGACCGTGCCCGCTGACAGATTGCCGTCGAGCCGGCCGTCGATCTGCACTTCGCCGTCCGTCTTGATGTCGCCGGTGATGATCAGGTCGCGGCCGAGCAGGGAGGGGACCGATGCGCTGCGCGGCGCGCTCATGGCTGGCGCGGACGCCTTGGACGTCTTGGTCGAGGCAGCCGCGGCAGGGGCGGGTGTGTTTCCGGATTGCTTACTGAACATAACGACCTGCCTTGAGATATTTGGCCGGGTCCTGTGCTCGTCCCTGGAACCGGACTTCATAGTGAAGATGTGTTGCGGTGCTTCGGCCCGTCGAGCCCATGCCACCGATAATTTCACCCGTTTCCACGGTCTGGCCGCGCTTCACAAACGTTTTCTTCAGATGGGCATAGCGCGTGATGTAGCCATAGCCGTGGTCGATCTCGACCGTGCGGCCATAGGCACCCTTGCGGCCGACGAAGCGAACCGTGCCGGGTGCGGTGGCCACGATGGGCGCGCCGGAGCCGCCGATATAGTCGTGGCCGGCATGCATGGTCGGACGGCCGGTGAAGGGGTCAGACCGCGTGCCATAGTCGGATGTCAGCACGGTCTCGTCCCGGACGGGATGGCCGAGCGGCATGCTGCCGACCAGCGCGTCGAGCCGTTCGGCTTCGGCGAGGCGTGCCTGAATGGTCGTTTCGCGCGCCAGAAACGCGCCGCCTGTTGCGCCCTCCGCGGAGAGCGGAATGAACGGGCCGCCCTTGCCGCCCGGAGCGCTTTCCAGCAGCTCTTCGGCATCGAGACCCGCTTCGCCGAGCAGGGCGCGGGAGGCTTCGATGCGGTCGAGCAGGCCGACTTCGGCGGACATCAGAATCGCGTTCTGGTCCTCGTCCAGTGCGGTCATAGCGCTATCGAGCGACAGTCCCGTCGCGATCTCGGTGGTCTCGATCGAGCTACGAAGTGCCGTGCGCTCATCCGCGTCGCGCAGGGTCGGCGCCATGACGCGGCGGGCGTCGGCATAGGTGACATTGGGCGCGGACGCCGCGCCCGGCAGGCTGTCGGAGCCGGCGAGCTCGGCCAGCGTGCGGTGCTTGGCCTGCAACCCGGCTGCCATGCGCTCGAAGCTCTCGCGCTGCTCGGACAGCAGCAGCTTGGCGTTCTCTTCCTTGGCGCGGCTGTCAGCCAGCATGCGCTCATAGCGCGCTTCGACGCGGCGCATCTCGTCCGACGGCGTGCTGAACGGATTGATGCCCAGCACCATGTTCAGGATGCTCAGCACGAACCACAGGCAGAGAAAGCCAACAGCCGACACGAAGGCGACCTGGTGCAGCGTCGTGAGGGTCAGATATTTGACCTCGCCACTGGCGCGCAGGTAGATCTGCCGTTCGGGGAATAGTCGAAGAACGCGCCCATGCACGTCCTCCCTGAAATCGTCTAACATATATCCCCTGCCGGCTTTTCAGCGTCTGGCGCGTTACACCATATGCTGACTCGAAATCGCAAGTGAATTACCCACTATTTACGGTTAACAGGCAGTTAACTTTCAGTCTCAACTGGCCAACTGCATGTAGTATTGGCGGGGAAAACTTGCCCGGTCGCGCGCGTCGACGTTGAATGGCGGCTTCACGCGCCCCCGAAAATGCGCGCGGACGAGTTCGTCGAAATAGGATTCGCGGTCTTTGCCGCGCGAATCAGCGACATGGTGGAACCAGTCTATGCCGCAGCGCACATGGGCGACTTCTTCCGCGTAGATGACGCGTAGCACGTCGGCACTGGCCGTGTCGCCCACGCCGTCCAGCTTGCGGATCATGCCGGGCGTGACGTCCAGTCCGCGCGCTTCGAGCACGAGCGGCGCGATGGCCAGCCGGGCCGCGATGTCATGGCGAGTGGACAATGCGGCCTCCCACAAACCGTCATGCGCGGGGAAGTCGCCGTACGCGTAGCCAAGTTCACCCAGCCGCGCCTCGATCATCAGAAAGTGCCGCGCCTCGTCGTCGCAAACGCTGCTCCAATCGCCGATAAAGGCGTCGCGCGCATCGGCGATTTCCGGCGCATCGGCGAAACGCGCGATCATGTCCGCGGCGAGGTCGATGGCGTTGAGCTCGATATGCGCAATGGCATGGAGCAGGGCGGCGCGGCCCTCCGCAGAGCCCAGCCCACGCTTGGCAACCTTGTGCGGCGGAACGAGCTCGGGTCGTGAGGGCCGGGCAGGACGCTCCGGCACTTCGACTCCGACCGCTACGACCTCGCCGCCCACCACGGCACGGCGAAACGCGCGCGCGGCGTCCGCCTTGGCGACCGGATCGCCGCAGAGCAGGACGTCGGTCGCGCTAGCTGGCATGCTGGCGCACGGCCTCCACGACAGCCTCGACATGGCCCTTCACGCGGACCTTCGGCCAGACTTCGAGAATGTCGCCATCCGGGCCGATGAGGAATGTCGCGCGCTGGATGCCCATATAGGTCTTGCCATACATGCTTTTCTCGACCCACACGCCGTAGTCTTCCAGCATCTTGCCGTCTTCGGAGCTGACCAGCGGGATGGTAAGGTCGTGCTTGGCTACGAACTTGTCGTGTTTGGCGGGCGTGTCCTTGGACGCGCCGATGACGACGGTGTTGAGCGCGGCGAGTTCGTCCTTCACCTCGGAGAAGCCGATGGCCTCCTTGGTGCAGCCCGGCGTGTCGTCCTTGGGGTAGAAATAGAGCACGACGTTTTGCCCGCGATAGTCCGACAGGGAAATCGTCCGACCGCCATCGGCGGGAAGCGTGAAATCGGGGGCTTTGTCGCCGACGGTCAGGGTCATCTCGGTGTTTCCAAAGTGTTCGTAAGGCGGTCGCCGCTTTACGCTGGTGAACGGAGTGGGTAGCGCGGCTCTATGGCCGAACTGGCGCAGACCGACAACACAGCAGAGGCGGGCCGCCGGTCCTGGCGTTACTACGCGCGCCGCGCGGGTGCAGGATTGGTCGCGCTCGCTGGCGATCTGTTCGCGGCCGCTGTTGCGCTCGGCATTGCCGCACTCTGGATCGGCAACACGATCGCCAGCCAGCAGCAGACAGACCTGTCTCCAATTCGCGGCAATATCTCGCGCATGATCGCTCAGGGCTTCGACGGCGCGACAACCGACATAGGCGCACTGGCGCTGCAATGGTATCCGTCGCGCGACGGCGTCGTCTTCACCGCACGGGATGTGCGTGTCTTCGACCGCGAGGGGCAGGTCGTGCAGACGCTGCCGCTCTTCAAGGCCGGAGTCAGCGTCAGCGATCTGCGCAGCCTGCGTGATGGTGCCCGGCCGCAACTCCGCGACGTGGAACTCGTGGGCGGCGAAGTCACCTGGCTGGAGCGCGCGGACGGCTCTCTCACGGTCGGGCTCGGCACGCCGGACACGGTCGGCCGTTTCGGCCCGGTCTATAGCGGACGCACACCGCTCGCGACCGAGCCCGGCGCGCGCCGGCCTGAAATCCTGCAGGCATTCCGTTCGCTCTCCATCCGAGACAGCACAGCCTATGTCATCAATGAAACCAATGGTTTGTCTATGGTTATTGACCTCGCATCCTTGCAGGGGTCGCAGGATGACGGTGCGGTCTTGCTGGATGTGCGGGGGTCCGTCACACAGGGCGGCGAGACGGCGGAAGCGACTGTGCGCCTGCGTTCACCCGACGCGCTGCAAACGCTCGCGGTCGATGGCTCGTTCGACAATGTCCGCTTGGACATATTGGGCCCTACCCAAGGCCGCGCCGCGCCGCTCCGCGGTATCGCCACGCCCATCGGCCTGTCTGGAAGCGGCATCTACTCGCGAAGGACGGGCCTGCGCGCGGCCGAGATCGACGTCACGCTCGGCGCGGGAATGCTCGACCTCGCGGGACAGGACCGCCGTCTGCGCTCCGCCGCGCTCACAGCCGCCTTCGACCCGGACGCGCAGATCATGCGCATCGGCAATGTCGCGATCGACAGCGACCTCCTCTCGCTGGACGGCTCCGGCGTCATGCGCGAGATCGGGCGGCTATATGACGGAGATGTCGGCACATCGCCGCAGTTCGATGTCCAGCTTCGACGAGGCTCGCTCGACTTGACGCCTACTTTCGCCGCTCCGCTGTTGGTGGAGCAAAGCTCGGTGCGCGGTCGTCTCGACATCGACAGCCGGACGCTCCGCCTCGACGCTGTGTCCCTCGGCTTTCCGAACTACCGGCTCGACGCAGCAGGTGTGGTCACGACGCGCGAGGACGGGTTGGACATGCTGCAGATCGAGGGCGCGACGGACGGCGCTCTCGGCCCGGGCGACCTTCTCGCTCTCTGGCCCGTGCACTTCGCGGACGGGGCGCGGCGCTGGATAGAGCGGTCCATCGTGGACGGGCGAATCGACCGGCTGGATTTCGATGTCGATCTCGACGCTGCATTCTTCTCAGATCGCCAGCTCACGCCCGAGCGTCTGCAACTCGGCTTCGATGTCAGCGGCGGCGTGGTCCGGTATATAGAAACCATGCCGCTCCTGCAGGAGGCCGTCGCGACGGGCCGCGTCGATGGCAACACGCTGGATCTCCAGTTGCTCTCCGGCCGCATCGACGGTGTCGTCCTGCGAAGCGGGGATGTCAGCATCCCACAACTCATGCCGCGTGGCGGACATATCCTGATAGAAGCGACGGGCGAAGCCCCGACAAGCGAGCTGCTCGCGCTCGTCAACAACGAGCCGTTCCAATATCTTGATGCCTACGGCGTGGACGCGGAGGGCTTTGGCGGTACGGGAAACATCACGCTCTCCGTCAAGCGGCCACTCCGGGAGTTCTTCGACCGCGCGCTGATCGAGTATTCGGTCAAGGGGCGCTTCGAGAATGCCTCGGCACCGCTGCGTTTCGGGGACTTCGGCCTGACGGGTGCCGATGTGAATTTCCGCGGCGGCAAGGACGGGTTGTTCCTGTCCGGTCCCGCCAATCTGGGGCCGTGGCGCGCGCAGATCGACTGGGCGGAACGCTACGGGCAGAACGGCGAGCCGACGCGCTACTCGGTCGCGGGGACGATGGACCAGAAAGTGCTGGACGGTCTCGGGTTAGGCTTGCGCCAGATGCTGGGCGGCGAGGTTGCCGTGCGCGCCGATGCCATCGGTTCGGGCGTGCAGGTGCAAAGCGCCTCGGTCACCGTGGACATGACCGCCGCCGACATGACGCTGGGCGAGGCTTGGAGCAAGGTCGCGGGCGAACGCGCACTGCTGAACGCAGACATCGTACGGGACGAAGGCGGCATCACCGTGCCGAAAGCGACCGTGAGCGCTCCGGGGCTGGCCCTGGAAGGCTCTGCCGCGTTCCGCGAGGACTTTGCCTTGCGCGGCGCCGTGCTCGACGTGCTGAAGATCGACGGGCTGGCCGATACAGGCGCGGTCTTGGGGCGCAGCGATGACGGCGCTGCGCTCACCCTGGACATTGACGGCCGATGGCTGGACGTGTCTCCCTATGTGCGCCGCGCGCTGGACCGCACGGGCGGCGCACCGTCCATCCCGCTGCGACTGAGCGGACGCGTCGATGAACTCGTGCTGGGGGAGGGCTACGCGCTTTCGGACACGGTCATCGACTACCGCAACAACGGCGACGCGGTGCAGGGCTTCAGCCTGTCGGGCAGGCGTCCGTCGGGCGAGTTTTCCGCGTCCCTGTCACAGGGCGCGGGCGGTCAGAGCCGGGTCGTGACGGCGGATGTGCCCGACATGTCGGAGCTGGCACGGGCGGTCGCAGGTCTGGACGCGACGCGCGGCGGCGCACTGAGCGTGTCCGCCGAACTGCCCCTGCCGGGCGAGCCGGGCGCCGTCATCGGCACGGGCCGTATAGACGATTTCGAAGTGATCGACGCGCCGTTCCTC
>JAHDEU010000084.1:7049-7868 GCA_020628635.1 Hellea sp.
CGCGCTGCTCGGGCTCGACGCCACCCGCGGCGGCGCGCTGATGATCCGCGCGGACATGCCCTTGCCCGGGGAGGCGGGGGCCATGATCGGTCGGGCCGAGCTGGAGGATTTCGACGTCGTCAATGCACCGTTCCTCGCGCAGATCCTGTCGCTCGCATCGTTGTCGGGCCTGTTCGACACGCTATCTGGCAGCGGCCTGTCGTTCGACGCGATGGAACTCGACTTCGCCCTGCGCGAGGGCTCGCTCGCCGTGCGCGATGCGCGGCTCTACGGACCAGCGCTTGGGATGACGGGCGAGGGCGACATTGCGCTGAACGACCGGCAGATCGACTTCAGCGGGACGCTGGTGCCGGCCTATACGGCGAACTCCCTGCTGGGCGACATTCCGCTCATCGGCGACATTTTCGTGGGCGGCGAGGGCGAGGGCATCTTCGCGCTGACCTACCAGGTGGCCGGGCCTTACGAGGCAGCACAGATCAGCGTGAACCCGCTAAGCGCGCTGACGCCGGGTTTTCTGCGTGGCATTTTCCGCAAGAAGCGGGAAGATATTCCTGAGAGCGTCGCGGAGGATATTGCGGCGGTGCGGCCCGACGTGGATGAGTGAGGCTATCACTACTCTCTCTCGTCG
This sequence comes from Hellea sp., assembly GCA_020628635.1. Classification (GTDB taxonomy): domain Bacteria; phylum Pseudomonadota; class Alphaproteobacteria; order Caulobacterales; family Maricaulaceae; genus Litorimonas. Next base: position 7,678 of record JAHDEU010000084.1, read on the forward strand.
CTCATTCCAGAGAAGGCGGGCATGAGCGAGGGCTGAAACATTCCGGGTGCCGAGAGGCTAGACAGCCTTCAGCAAAGCATGCCGCTTCTTGCCGACTGAAATTTTGGCAATTCCGTCGCTCAGGTCGCTGTCTTGCAGCACATAGTCATGCGCCTTCACCGCGTTTCCATTCAGCTTCAGCGCGCCCGCCT
>JAHDEU010000085.1 GCA_020628635.1 Hellea sp.
GCCTAGCCAAGCGCGCGTCCCGCATTTATGCCGCGCGCAAACGCCCCAACCGTGAGCCGACCCATGACCCGCATTAAGACCGCCGCCCTTCTGACGTCCGCCCTCCTGCTCGCCGCGTGCGGCGGGGCGGAGACCGTGACGGAAGACGCAACGCCCGCGCCCGCCGTGCAGGAGGAGGCGCGCCTGACGCTGGCCGACACCATCGCCCATCCGCGCCGTGCCAAGGACCAGCCGCGCGACCAGTTCCGCAACCCGGCCGGAACGCTGGAATTCTTCGAGGTCGGCCCCGGCCAGACGGTCGCGGAAATCTGGCCCGGCTGGTACACCGACATCATCGCGCCCTATCTGGCCGACAATGACGGGCAATATGTGGCCGTGCTCTACCCGACGGGGATCAATGAGCGGCTGGATGCGCGGGTGCAGGGCTTCAAGGACAAATATGCCGACACGGACACTTACGGCGAGATCCAGTACGGCTCCTTCATCGGCAATCAGGACGGCGCGACGCTGAGCCTGCCGGACAATTCCGTCGACACGCTGCTGACCTTCCGCAATGTCCATAACTGGATGGGCGGCGGCTATGAGGACGAGGCCTATGCGGAGTTCTTCCGCGTGCTCAAGCCCGGCGGCACGTTCGGCCTGGTCGAGCACCGCCTGCCCGAAACCCGCACCCAGGACCCCAAGGGCAGCACGGGCTATGTGCAGGAAAGCTACATGAAGAAGAAGGCCATGGACGCCGGTTTCGAGTTCGTCGCCAGCAGCGAGGTCAACGCCAATCCGCTGGATACGGCCGATCACCCCTTCGGCGTGTGGACGCTGCAGCCGCGCTCGCGCACGCCCGAAGCGGGCAGCGAGGAAGCCAAGGATTTCGACGCCGCGCTCTACAGGAATATCGGCGAGAGCGACCGCGCCACGCTGAAATTCAGGAAACCGGGCTAGCGCCCGCAAGGAGTTCCGCAAGCCCGGTTAAGGCCCTGTCTCAATTACCCCTTGGCGCGGGCGACCGGCCCCGCCATATAGCGCGGGCAATCACGAGAGTATCGGAGACATCCATGGATAATGCAGCCATCGCGGAACGCATGAACGAAGCCCTCGCCAAGGCGGGCGGCCTCGACAAATCGGTCAAGTTCGACTTTGGCGGCGACGGCTCCGTCTTCGCGCACGGGACAGAAGCCGAAGTGGACAGCGACAAGGAAGCAGACTGCACCATCAGCGTGGACAAGGACGACTTCATCGCGCTGGCGGAAGGCAATCTCGACCCGATGATGGCCTTCATGTCCGGCAAGCTCAAGGTTGCGGGCGACATGTCCGTGGCGATGGGCCTGCAGAGCATCTTCTCTAACATGTAATCGCGGTGGGCCGGCGCGGCCGGCCCTCTACGCATGACCCAGACACCAGACGCCGCACCCACGGCCCGGCTCGCGCTCGACTGGCCCGCTGCCGATCTCGTGCAGCCGAGCGGCCACGGCGTTCCGGACGTCCTGCGGGACCGGCTGTCGCTCCACATGATGGAGCGTCCGCTTCCCGGAGCATCCGACAAGACGCAGGCTTTGCGGGTTGCCGTCGCGGTCAACGCCCCGCGCACCCGCGATGACGGGCAGGTCACGGACGCAGCCCGCGGCACGATCTTCTTCTCGCCCGGGCGCACCGAGTTCATCGAAAAATATCTGGAAACAATCGGCGATCTGATCGCTCGGGGTTTCTGGGTGGTGATGGTCGACCCGCGAGGCCAAGGGTTGTCGGGCCGCCTGCTGGATGACCGGTTGAAATCCTATGTCGCGGACTTCCAGGACTATGCCGACGACATCGGCTGGGTCTGCGATACGCTGTCCCCGCACTGCCCCAAGCCGCATATCGCCATGGGGCACAGCATGGGCGGGACCATCGTGCTGCAGGGCGTGCTGACGGGCGCGCTCAACCCGTCCGCCGTCATTACCTCCGCGCCGATGCTGGGACTGTCGGATCTGGACTCCGGGGTTATGCGCGGCATGATTTCGGGTCTGTCGGCGCTGGGACTGTCGGCGCGCAACCTGCCGTTCCAGACGCAGCGGCGCGGCCTGCCCGTGGCGTTTGCCGACAACAAGCTGACCTCGGACAAGGCCCGCTACACGCGCTGGGCCAGCTTCTTCCAGAACGTGCCGCGCCTGCGTGTGGGCGAGCCGACCTTCGGCTGGATCGCGCAGGCGCTGCGCGCCATGGCCTTCATCAACCGCAATGCGGCGAGTCTGAAGATACCGGGACTGATGGTGGCGGCGGGCGGCGACCAGATCGTCACCCCGCTCTCGATCGAGGATTTCGCGCGCAAGGCGGGCTGCGACTTCCACGTCGTGCCGGGCGCCAAGCACGAGCTGTTCCTGGAACGCGACGAGATGCGCGACGAGTTCTTCGCGCGCGTAGACCGCTTTCTTGACGAGAACGGCCTGTAGCCAGAGCCATGCCCGGAACGCGCACAGCGGTGATCATCGGCGCCGGGCTGATCGGCTTGAGCACGGCGGACAGCCTGTCGCGGCGCGGGGTGGAGGTCACCGTGCTGGACGCGCGGCCTGGTCCCGTGCGCGGGACGAGTTTTTCCAATTCCGGCATGATCCACCCCAGCCAGGCGCGCAGCTGGTCGCCGTCCCGGTCTTCAACGCGGGCGCAGTGCGATGCGGAGAGTGCGGTGCGGGAGCTCGCCACAGAGTCCATGCCGCTGCTGCTGTCGCGGATGGAAGAGCTGGGATTGGACGAGATGCGCGCCCGGCCCAGGGGCTGCTACCAGATCTTCCCCGATCTCGACGCGGCGCGGGCCGTGCAGACCCAACTCGCCAGCGACGGCATCACCGCCAATGTCGTGATCGACCCGGGCCGCACCTTCTCCCGGCCCGCGCTCTTCTTTCCGGATGATCGGTCCGGCGATGCGCGCGCCTATGGATGCGCGCTGGAGGCGGAGCTGGCGCGGCGGGGCGTGACCTTCATCTACGGCGCCGACGATGTGCGGATGCGCTGGGACTCGGAAGCGGGACGGGTGGCCGTGTCGCTGGCGGGCCACCGCTTCAGGGCGGATGATGTGGTGATCTGTACCGGAGAGCGCTCGGCCGAGACGCTCGCGCCGCTGGGACTGGGCGCGCGGATATCGCCGGTGCGCGGCTGGGCGGTGGATTTCGACCTGCCGGAGACCCACGACCTCCCGCCCGTGCCGGTCATGGACTCGGTGTCGCGTTCCGCCCTGACCGTGTTCGCTGACCGCTTCCGCCTGTCGGGCACATGGGACGAGGACAGCGCCCGGCCCCTGCTGGAGCGCTGGGCGGAGTTGATCCCGGACGTCTTGAGTGCGGCTGGGCAAGCGCGCGCGGTCTGGTCGGGGCTGCGGCCGGTCTCGGACGCGGGCCGCCCCTATATCGGTGCCGCCCCCATCCCGGCGGACCGGGGCGACACGGCCGGAGAGCCCGGCACGCCGTCGCGGCTCTGGGTCAATATCGGCCACGGCCATATGGGCTGGACATTGTGCGCGGGCGCGGGTGAGCTGCTGGCCGCGATGATGGTGGGCGAGCGCGAGGACGGCCGATTTGCGTATGGCGGCTAGGCGCTTGCGCTGATTGGGGCTGCGCGTCACAGCTGCCGCATGAAACACTGGCTTCTCGCATCGACCTTTCTGCTCGCCGCCTGCTCGGCTGCGCAAACCGACTCCCGCTACGACCCGGTCGCGTTCGACCCCGCCCCGCTGGACGCGCGGCTGTCCGAGGCCGTGAAGTCCGGCGAAGTGATCGGCGTGTCGGCGCTGGTCTGGGACGAGGGGCGCGAGGTCTATAACGCGCAATACGGGCTGGGCGACCGCGAACGCGGGACAGCTGTTACCGAAGACATGGTCTGGCGCATCTACTCCATGACCAAGCCGATGACGTCCGCCGTGATCATGCAATTGGTGGAAGAGGGCGTGGTGTCGCTGGACGACCCGGTGTCCAAATTCATTCCGAGCTTCGCGGACGTGAAGGTCGCGCGGCTCGGCGCAAACGGCGCACCGGAATTGGTCGCGCCCGACCGGCCCGTGACGGTCGAGCACCTGCTGACCCACACGGCCGGGCTGGGCTACGGCATTTTCGGCGAGGTCAGCCCGACCGAGACGATGTATGCGCGCGCCGAGCTGTTCAAGCCGGGCGAGAGCTTGGAGGCCAAGGTGGACCGCATCGCAGCGCTGCCCCTGCTGGGCCAGCCGGGCGAGCAATGGTTCTACTCCGCCTCCATCGACGTGCTGGGGCGCATCATCGAGGTGGTGGACGGGGTGAGCCTGGGCGAGGCGATGGAGGCGCGGCTGTTCGGTCCCCTGGGCATGACCGAGACCAGCTTCCGCGTGCGCCCGGACCAGAAGGCGCGGTTCGTATCCAACTACGCCATCACGCCGGACGGCTCATTCGTGCTGTTCGAGGACGGGCAGAGCAGCCCGTTTCTCGACGATAATGGTTTCCAATCCGGTGGCGGCGGGCTGGTCTCCACGCTGGGCGATGTCGCGAAGTTTGCCGAAGCGATGACACGCGGCGGCGAGCTGGGCGGGGTGCGCATATTGGAGGAGGACACGGTCGCCACCATGATGAGCGCGCAGACCTCGCCGGAGCTGCCCTATCTTCAGCCCTGGATCGGCGGGGAAACGGGCGCTCTGTTCGGCTATGGCGGATCGGTGCAGGTCGCCGCCACGCCGGAGCAGCAAAGAGAGGCGGGCCGCTATCCCGGCCAGTGGGGCTGGAGCGGGGCTGCGCGCACGACCTTCTACATGGACCCGCAGAACGATGCGTTCGGCGTGATCCTGCTGCAATTCTTCGGGGCGGAAGACCCGCAGTTGCACGATGATTTCCAGGCGCTGGCGCTGGAGCAGACGCGGGATGACGGGGTGGACGTTGCCGCAGCCTCTGAGTGAGGACGTGAAAGGCCCCGGCCACTCTTTGTTTCACCGGGCCGGGGACACTTTCTCTCAAACCGTGTCATCCCGGACAAGCGCGGAGCGCGCCGATCCGGGACCCATCGCCAGGAAAGACGCCCGCTTATTCATACAGACGATGGGTCCCGGCTCTGCACTCGCTGACGCTCGCTTGGCCGGGATGACGATGTAAGGTTTCAGAGACGTGGCTGTCCCCGGACCAACTCAAATCAGGAAGCGGCCGGGGCCTTTGACGTCGACGCGCGGTGTCGGACTAGCCACAATCCCGCACCCTACTTGATCCGGCGATAATCCCGTTCCGCATCCGCCATTTCGCGTTTCCCGCGGCGGACCATGTCTTCGCCCTTGCGCAGGTCGTCACGCGCGTCGTCCAGCTTGCGGCGGGCCTTGCGTTCGTCCTTGCGGGCGTCTTCGAGATCGTCTTCCAGATCCTCGATCATGGCCTGCAGCTCCAGCAGCGCGCCGGGATTGCCTTGCGCGAGCGGGGCATTGGCCTCGATCTCTGACAGCGTCGCGAATTCGGCCTGGCGGTCTTCGATGGCGTCCTTCGCGCGCCTGGCGTCACGCTGAGCCTCTTTCAGGTCTTTCTCGGCCTTTTTGATATCCTTGCGCGCGGAGCGAATGCGCTTTTCGCCGTCCTCGACGCGCTCCTGTCCTTTTGTCCAGTCCTCGGCGACGTCCGCGACTTCCTCGCCGAAGTCGTCGCCGCTCAGAAACGGCACGTCGGGTGTGGAGGCGCAGGCGGCGAGGGTGGCGGCCGTGGCGGTGAGCAGGAGAGCTTTGAGTGTATCGGTCATGGGGCGCAAACGGGCGGGGCGCGTTTTGGTTGCTCTTCGCCCGCGCGCCGTTTGCCCTGCGCTATTTCAGCATGCGCTCGATCAGCTTGCCGATTTCGTCCTGCTCCATCACGCCGCGCACCTGTTCGGAGCCCGGGCCGGTCGCGTAGAGCGGCACGTCCTCGCCCGCATGGGTCTCGGAGCCCAGCGGCACGGCGGTCTGTTGGCGGTAGTCGGGCGCCTGCACCATGTTGTCCGTCAGGGCAGGGCTATCGGGGAGGCGGACATTCGGGCCGTTATGGTAGCCCAGCGTGGTGTAGGGCTTGCCGTCTTCCGCCAGCACGGGATCGGGATCGGGCTGGCCGGTCTCGCGGTCGTTGCTCTTCACCAGACCCAGGATCGGATTGCCGCGGGTGGGATAGCCCGACATGGAGAAGACGTGGGAGTGGTCGGCGGTCACGAGAATCAGCGTGTCGTCGCCCATTTTCTCCTTGGCGACCTCCACCGCCTCGTTCAGCGCCTGCATGTCGCGCAGGGCACGGTAGGCGTTTGTGCCGTGATGGGCGTGATCGACGCGGCCCGCCTCGACCATCAATACGTATCCGTTACGATTCGCGGACAGGCGATCCATGGCGAATCGGGTCATTTCCGCGAGCGACGGCTCGTCCGTTTCCGCCCGGTCGGCCTCGAACGACATGTGCGAACTGTTGAACAGACCCAGCAAGCGGCCGTCCGGGGCGGCGTTCATTTCGGATGCGGTGCGCACCACGGCGCCGGGAAAGCGCTCTATCTGTGATTCGGAGAACTCCTTTTCGCCCCCGCCCAGGAAGAGATCGGCCTCTGAGCTCACCAATTGCTCCGACAAAGAGGTGCATCCGGCCGCCAGAACCGGCCCCTCTATGTCCTTGTCGGCCTCCCAATCGCGCGAAACGGCGTGTCCATACATGGCGGCCGGGGTGGCGTGAGTGAGCCTTGCCGTGGAAATCACACCCACGGAACGGCCGGATCGTTTCGCTTTGGTGGTGAGTGTGGCGGGCGGATTGGCGTCCGTTCCGCAGCTTCCGAGGACCATCGCCTCGAGAGAATCGGCCGGCGGGACGTTCACCGTGCCGATATTCGTCTTATAGCCGGACAAGATCGCGGTGGCCGTTCCGGCGGAATCAGCAACCTGGCTGTTGGTGTTGTAGGTCTTGATCAGGGCCAGATTCGCGAAGTCTTCAAAGGCGAGCACGTGCTCCTCGCCCCGCAAACCCCTGGACTGCCCATCGAATATGCGCGCCGCCGTGATTGTACTCACACCCATGCCGTCGCCGATAAACACCACGATATTGCGGGGTTTTTGGCCCCTGCGGCGCTTGTCCACCACTCTGTCCACAGGGCGGGAGGCCGCCTGACTGCGGTCTTGTGCAGAAAGGCTGTTGCCATCCGAACAGGCCGCCAATAGAGCGCCGCTCGAACTCGAGAGCAGGGCAAGCGCGGCGCAAGTCGAAGCGAGCCGCTTCCGCCGCAAGGTGGGCTCGGGTTTCCGGTTATGTCGGTTCATGTCAGGTACAGCTCGCTGTGCTAGGGATGTGTATCGCTTGATCGGGTCATCACTAGCACGACGCCTCACGGCACTGTGCGAAAAGATGATGAAAGGTGTTGCAAAGGGAAAATCATCTCCCTAGGTAGCGCCCCTCGCTGAAGAGCAGCCGGTCAGCCGGCACCGCGCTTCACCGCCGACGCCCAATAGGGTCGAATGCAGGCGAGAACTTGGACATGACAAACGGTGTTGACCCGGCAACGGGGATCACTATTTGGCGCGGCCAATCACGGACCTGGGAAGCATCGGTTAGTTCCAACGCTTCTGCAGAAAAGTGAAAAAAGGTGTTGCAAAGAAAGCTTCGGTTTTCTAAGTAGCGCTCCTCGCAAACGGGCACTGAGCTCCGGGACGCGAGGGGGTCTCCTTCGAGAGGCCTTTTGTTTTGGGAAGAGACCAGTGGTTTCCGCCCGAGCTGTTTGACATCGTGAATATTTGGAAGAGAGACGCAGGCGGCGTTTGGCGGCGCGCAGACTTGGTAACAAGCTGCACACTAGTCATGACGTACGTCACGACGTTTCTTTTTATGAAGTTACGATCGCTTGATC
>JAHDEU010000086.1:0-3447 GCA_020628635.1 Hellea sp.
CGGCTTTTGCCAAGGCCATAGCATTGCCTATAAGCCGCGCCTAGCCACGAAACGCCCCAAAGCCGTCAAAACCGGCCCATTTATGGGTACACGACCTAGACGGCAGAACCGCCCATGAAGCCGAGATCGCGGCCATCAAACCGCGACAGATTGGGCAGCACGCGGTCGATCTCCGTGTTGTCGAGCCCAAACCAGCTGCCGATCGTCGCCGCATATTGCTCCACGGAGATCGTCGGGATCAGACGCGCGCGCTGCTCGGTGAAGCGCGGGCTGTTCGCGTCCAGCTCCGGCATCTGGCCGTAGATCCTGCCGCCCGCGACCGAGCCGCCGAACACGAAATGGTGGTTGCCCCAGCCATGATCCGTGCCGTCGCCATTATCCGTCATGGTGCGGCCGAAATCGCTCATGGTGAACAGGCAGACATCGTCCCACGCGCCCGTCGCGATCATGGCGTCGCGGAAGGCGGCAATGGCGTCGAAGACCTGGGAGAGCGGGCCGCCGATCTTGGTGCCCTGCTGGTCATGCGTGTCGAACCCGCCCTGGTCCACATAGAAGACCTGGCGCGTATTGCCGATGGCGCCGCGCGCGTGGATGGCGTTGGCGACCGCTTCGAGCTGCTTGCCGATCCGGGTGTCGGGGAAGGCCGCGCCGAGCGGGCCGACGCTGGCATAGGCCTCCTTGTAGGCCTGCAGATTGGTCAGGCCGCGCGACTGCCCGGCCATCACGTCGCGCGCGAACAGGTTGGGCGAGCTGTCCGCCGTGCGGCGCAGGTAGGCGGCGAGCTTTTCGCGCGCGGCCTCGCCGTGATTGCCCGAGGTCTGGTAGACATTGCGCACGAGGTTGACGTCCAGGTCCTCCGGATTGCGCGGCACCTTGAAGGTCGAGGTGCGGCCGGATGCGAGGAACACATCGCCGCTGCCCGCCGTGATGGTCGCGAATTCCGGCCGGGACACGCCGCCCGTGCGGATGACCTCGTCCATCATGCGCCCGCCCCAGCCCGCGGGCTGGCCTTCGGGTCCGAACGCCATCCAGGTCGATTGCTGGTCGTTGTGCGAGAATAGATTGGCGGGCAGCGAGCTCGTGCCGCTTTTCATGCCGTCGCGGTCGGTCGGCACGAGGAGCGGGCCGACATTGCCCACAATGGCCGCTTCGCCGGAATTGAACAGCTCCGCCGTGCGGGCGAGCTCCGGGGCGAGGCCGAAGCGCCGCGTGCCGAGATCGGTGTTGGACGGCGTCAGCGCCGCCTGGCTGTCCACCGCGCGCGTGCCGCCCTCGTGGCCGTTGATCACGCCCGCGCGCAAATCCAGCAGCGCGTCCCAACTCGCGGAATCGCGCGGCAGCAATGCGTCGAACATGTCCACGCCGCCCTTGAAGAACACGCCGACCATGGCCTTGTAGCCGCCCGTCTGCGCCGCAAAGGCCCGGTTGCGCCCCAGCCCCGCCAGCGCGCCCGACGCGCCGAGGAAACCGGCAGCGGAAGCCTGGAGAAATCTGCGTCGATTGTAGTTCGCCATCGTCTTCTCCTAGTCCAGTGCCATGTATTCGGGCGATGTCAGCGCCATCAGCATGGCCATGCGCACGCGGGACAGGCGGTCCGTGTCGGCATTGTTTTCGCGGATGGGGAGCGCCTCGATCACCTCCAGCATGGCGGCGCGCGTGTCGCTGCCGAGCCCGCCGGCGGTCAGCCGCATGTCGATCAGGTCGATCATGGCGGCGGGATCGTCGGCGAGGGCGAGTTCCTGCGTGTAGTCGGGCACGACCGCGCCCTCCCAGTGGCGGTCGTCGCGCACGATGTAGTCGCTCATCCAGTTGACGTAGCCCAGCGCGGACGCCGACCCGACGATCTGCAGCTCCGGCGCGGTGAGGCCCGCGGCTCCGGTCTGCGTGCCGGGCGCGATATGGCCGGGCCGGTAGAAGTTGAACACGGACGGGCTCTTCATCGGCGACTGGCCGAGCGATGTGATGGAGTCGGACGTGTCGGACAGGCGGTTCCATTCGCCGTCCACGAGGATCTTGGTCGGCGGCTTGGCGTATTCGCGCGCCCATTGCGAGAACTTCAGGACGGGCTCGCGCACCTTGCCCTCGGTGGACACGCGCACGTCGTCATGCACGCTCTCGTCCAGCAGCACCGCGGCCAGAGTCGCGGCAAGGTCGCCGCGCTCGCCTGTGCCGAAGGTCCGGTCGTTATCCGAGGTGTAGCGCCCGGTCTCGAACGCCGTGGCGACGCGCTCCACATAGTCGGGCTCCGGATGGCTGGCGGTGAAGCGCTGGATCAGCTGGCGCGACACGAAGGGGGCGACGTTGGGATGGGCGAACACCGCGTCCAGCGCCTGCTCCACCGACTGCTCGCCGGACGTGCCCGCCGGGATGGTCGTGCCGAGGAAGCTCTTCTCGAGGTCCGAGTGGTGCTCCTCATACATGGTCATGGGGCGGCGATAGGCATCCGGGAAGCGGTCGCGGAAGCGGTAGCTCGTTCCGGCAAAGGCGTATCCGGTAAAAACGCGCGCCAGGCCCACGATGTCGTCATTGTCAAAGGTCTCGACCGGGTTGCCGTCCGGGCCGGTCTTGGGCGTTCCGTCCATGTTCAGCTCGACCAGGCCGATGGAGAACAGCTGCAGCAGCTCGCGCGCATAGTTCTCATCCGGCTGGCGGCCCGTTCTGGGGTCGCCCTTGCGGTTGTAGAGATAGGTCAGATATTTGCCCATCATCGGATTGGTCGTGACCTCGCCCAGCAGGTCGCGGTAATTGCCGAACGCATTGCGGTTCAGGATGTCGTAATAGTTGGCGAGCGCGTAGCCGCGGCCGAATTCATCCCGGTCGGAGATCACGAAAAGCTGCGACAGCGCAAAGGCCATGCGCGTGCGCAGCTGCGCGTCCGACCGGATCAACCGCTCATAGACCAGCATGGAGCTGTCGCGGTTCTTGGCGTCATCCTCGGACAGGCGGGAGGACAGCTCGTCCAGATAGCCCCGGGGTGCGATCGCCATCTGGTTGATCAGCCAGTCGGCGGCGTCCGCATCGGTCAGGGCGGTGACGACGGCTTCGTCCGCGCCCAGCCCGGCCATGCGCAGGAAGCGCGCGGCCTCGGCGCGGGTTTCCATCTTGGTGATGCTTTCCGCGGCAGGGGGCGGCGGGGGCGGGGGCGGCGGGACGACGGCGGGCGGCGGCGGCGTGGGCGCGCTCTCGCCGCTGCCTCCCCCGCACGCGGCGAGGACAAGCGCACTCGCACCCAACATCAAGATCCGGGCCGGTTTGAACGACATCGAGTGTCCCCTCATCTCTTCCAAACGCTCCCCAGCGCCGGGTCGGACTAGTCCAATAAGATGAATTGAGGCCTAATCTCGGCAGGGACTGTAATTATGGTTAATGAAGTGGTCAGGTTGGGGCGGAGGCGTGGCGGGGGCCTGGTGAGAACCGCGAAGCGCGACGCTTTCCGCAGTGGAACCA
>JAHDEU010000086.1:3547-7774 GCA_020628635.1 Hellea sp.
GACGCGGGCGAGCGGGCTAGGCCCGCTCGACCATCATCTTCTTCACCTCGGCGATCGCCTTGGCCGGGTTCAGCCCCTTCGGGCACACATTCGCGCAGTTCATGATCGTGTGGCAGCGGTAGAGCTTGAACGGGTCTTCCAGCTCGTCCAGCCGCGCATCCGTCGCCTCGTCGCGACTGTCCACCAGCCAGCGGTAAGCCTGAAGCAGGGCTGCGGGTCCGAGATAGCGGTCGCCGTTCCACCAGTAGGACGGGCAGGACGTCGAGCACGACGCACACAGGATACACTCATAGTAGCCGTCCAGCTTTTCGCGGTCTTCGATGCCCTGCTTGAATTCCGCCTCGCCCATGGGCTTTCCCTGCGGCTCGGCTTCGGTCGTGTGCAGCCACGGCTCGATGGAGGCATATTGCGCGTAGAACTGCGACAGGTCCGGCACGAGGTCGCGCACGACCGGCATGTGCGGCAGGGGCGAAATCGCGATGGTGTTGCCCGCCAGCTCGGTCGCGTCCTCGATGCTCCGCGTGCAGGCCAGCGTGTTGCGCCCACCAATGTTCATGGCACACGACCCGCACACGCCCTCGCGGCAGGAGCGGCGGAAGGCCAGCGTCGGGTCGATCTCGTTCTTGATCTTGAACAGCGCGTCCAGGATCATCGGCCCGCACTCGTTCAGGTCCACATCATAGCTGTCCCAGCGCGGCTTGGAGCCGTCAGACGGGTCATAGCGGTAGATCTTGAAGGTCCGCACATTGTTGGACTTGGCAGCCGTCTTGAAGACCTTGCCTTTGCCGATCTTGGAATTCTTGGGCAGCGTCAGCTGGACCATGGAGCCATACCTCGTTTGTTCGCGAACCTCCTACATAGCGGAGGTTACCGAAACAACGAAGACCTTATGCAGCCCGTTCCGAAAGCAAATCGTCGCGGCTCATCCCAATTCCAGCGCCATGATGTCGTCGCTGAAATAGCTGTCTCCGACGCGGAATCGGCGCTCGCCGATTTTGGCGAAGCCTTGGCGCTGGTACCAGAGCACGGCGGGGTTGCCGGCGTGGACGCCGAGTAGCAGGCGGGGCGCGCCTTGCTCGCGCGCTTGGGCGATGACGGCTTGGAGCAGCCGCTGCCCCGTGCCGCCGCCCTGGAAACGGTGGAGCAGGTAGATGCGCTTGAGCTCCGCGTCGTTTTCGCCCGTCTCCACATCCGGCAGGTCGGGCGGGCACAGCATGGAGTAGCCGACGGGCGAGCCTGTGGATTTCACGCTGGCGAGCCAGAGCCGCGCGCCCTCGGCCATGTCGGCGGCAATGCCGTCTGGCGAGTCCTCGTCGCGCGCCCGGCGGGCGATGTCGTCGAACTCGATCAGATCGGCGAAGGTCTCAAGAAAGCAGGCGCGGGCGACCGCGCTCAGTTTCCGCGCATCCGTGCTGGGCGCGACGATGATGGCAGGCTGGCTCATGCCCCGGCGCTGCCATTGCCCTTGCCGCCATACCAGTCGAGATTTCGCGTCAGATACAGCGTGGCGGCGATGGCGACGAAGCTGACCAATGCACCGACCATGAGGGCGAAGTCTTGAATGCGCATTAATACGAAGAGCAGGCCATAGACGCCGGCGAACACGCCCGCCGCTTTCCATGTCACGTTCCGTCCGAACACCGCGCCCGCATAAAGAGCCGTGAGCGCGACGGTCGCAGCCGCCGAGCCGAGGAAGGCTATCGTGAAGCCGACCTGTTCGGAGAACGCCAGCAGCAGCAGGTAGAACACGGCCTGCGCCAGACCGATCAACAGGTACTGCGCGGGGTGGACGCGCACGCCGAGCAGCGTCTCCATCAGGAAATAGGCGAGAAAGACCAGCCCGATGAACAGCACGGCGTATTTCAGCGCGCGGTTGACGGTCTGGTACGGGTTGAGCGGGGTGACGAAGGCCACGCCCATGGCCTGCCCGCCGCGCGTCAGCTCGGCCAGCTCGGATGCCTTTCCTTGCGCAGGGATGCCGCGGCGCAGGTAAGGCACGGACCAGCTGGCGGAGAAACCCGCATCGGTGATCTCGCGGCTGCTCGGCGGGAAGCGACCCTGGAAGCCGGGATGCGGCCAGTCGGAGCTGACCTCCAGCGTGGTGCTGCGCGCATAGGGCACGACGGACAGCCGCTCCGCGCCCGTGAGCTGCATGTTGGCCGTCACGGAACCGCCGCGCTGCAGCAGCTCGGCCGCCGGGACCGAGAGCAGCGTCATGCCGCTGCCCTCGAGCCCGTGGAACAGGCTCTCCCGCGTGCCGGTTGCGGGACGGATGACCTCCATCTTGCCGAACTCGTCGCGGCGCGTGACAGGCGGGACGTAGCGCGGGCGGTTGCGCGTGAATGGCTCGAAGGTCAGCGTCTGGCTGCCCGCGCTCAAGGTCACGTCGGACTGCAGCCCCGTCACGTCGCCCAGCCCGACCACCAGCTTCGCGGCGTCCAGATCGAAGTCATAGCCCGCATCCCGCGGCAGCATGTCGGCGAGCTTGGGCAACTCGGCCGAGAGCTTCCCATCCAGCGAATAGACCGGCACCTTGTAGAGCGAGCGCGACTTCTCCTCCACGCCGACACCCGCGAACTCCGCCGCGCCGGAGTTGGCCGAAACGATGTAATCGCCGCCTTCGCTCAGCCCGTTGTCGAGCGGGCGCGTGAACGGCACCACGATGATCGGACCCATCAGCGTCTGCGCGCCGCCATAGGTCTGGCTGACTTCGCGCGTGACCTCGCCCGCGCGGCTGGAGCGCTCGAAGCTGACCGCGCCGATGAAAGCCACGGGGATCGCCATGATCAGAGTCAGCACGAGGATCAGGATCATCTTCAGCCCGAGCGAGCGCGGCAGGGCGGGCAGGCTGATGGGATTGGACACCGCAGGTCGCCCGTCGGGGGGCGGGGCCGTGTCTATAGTGTTGGGTTCGGTCGTCATGTCAGCCTCGGTGATCTCGCGGCCACTATGCCGCATGGAATGAGGGCTGCGCTAGCCGATCAATCGGGGCGGCTTTGCGGCCCGTCCGGGACCGGATCGCGATTATGTCGGGACGCTTTGGGGCACGACCCAGGTCAGATCTATTCTGCGGCGAGCTGTTCCCCGTGCCGGACGAGTGCGTCGCGGTAGTCCGGCATGATCAACGGATCGCGGTCGTTCGCAGCGCCGCGCGGTGTGTCGAAGAGAAAGTCGAGTTGTCCGTCCGCGCAACCCAGCATGTCGGCGAGATCGGACAGGATGCGCGAACGGTGCGCCGCCCGGCTCGCCCCGGCCGCGCGCAAGGCGCTGGCGACGAACCGCGCCTCGCCTTGCAATCGCGCAGGCTCGGCCGTTCCTATCAGTGATCCCAAATCGGCAACCCCTTGCCGCATGCCTTTGCGCATTATCCGCCATTCCCCAAAAGGAAGTCACCACACTCCCAACGCGCCCTCTCATTTGTTAAGACCACATTAACCGTGTTTCTCAAAGCACAATGCGGCAACGCCACTGCGAAAACTGCATGATTTTGCGCAAAGATCGGTTCGTTAGCGAAAGGGCCGCCCGTTCGGACGCCTTTCCACCCGCCGATCAGCCAAAGACGCGGCGCAATATCTCCGACGTGCGCGCGGCCGGGTTGCGGCGGATCTCGGCTTCCTCTTCCGCAATGAAGTGGAACACGCCGGACAGGCCGTATTCGACACCGTGCTCGACCAGGTCGCGCTTCAACCCATCGCCGGAAATGCCCGCCACTTGCCCGAACACGCCGAGCTGGCTGTCGATGCGGTCCACAAGCTGCAGCGCGCCCGTGCCGCGCAGCGCGTCCTCCATGATGGGCGAGAACAGCGTGGTGAGGCTGGCCGTCGTGCGGTCCTGCAGATAGCGCGTCGCCGCGTCTTCCGGGCCGCGGATGATGCCGAGCGCGTCCTGGATCGTCAGCCCGCGCACCGCGTCCACGAAGATGTCCCGCGCGACAGGCGCGGCCTTCTCCGCGCCCCTGTTCAGCTGTTCAGAGAGCTCCACCAGCAGTCTGTCCGCCCCGAAAGGCGCGAGCTGGCTTTGCAGCTGCTGCAGGCTGTTCGGCAGCGGGATGCGCACTGTGGGGTCGTCGAAATAGCCGCCGACCCGTCCGAGATTGACCAGCGCATTGCCGATGCCGTTGTCGAGCGCGGCGCGAATGCCCAACGCCGCATCCGCCGCGCTCAAGCCCGCCGTGCCGTTCCCGCCCAGCACGCCGTCGATGATGGCGGGGTCGATCGAGGCGCAACC
>JAHDEU010000087.1 GCA_020628635.1 Hellea sp.
CACCAGCCAGTGTGACCCCCGCGTCTTCATCAGTCAGGCACAGCTCGCCCACGCCCTCATCCGCATAGGCATAGAGCCAGCGGTGCAGCGCGATGTGCGGAGCCTGATCCAGTTTCACGCCGAGCAGGGCCGACGCCGTGTCGAGCAGCACGTCCCGCACCTGATCGCGGTCGTCATCGACATGGGCGTCGGACCATTCGGGCGAGGCGTGGACCACGACGGCGTGGTGCGTGTTGCTGCGCCCCGGCTTGGCGGAGTTCATCGCGATCCAGCTGACTGGGAGGTCCGAGACCCGCAAGGTATCAAACCCGGGCGCGAAATCCGTGCCGTGCATCGGGAAGCCGACCATCAGCGCGAAGCAGGCATGCATGGACACGCCGGCGAGTGTGTCTTGAAGAGGTGACGTCTGGTCGATCAGCAGTGCCGCCTGCGGCGCGGGCGCGGTGCAGATGACGCGGTGGTAGGGGCCGCGCGATTCGCCGTTCTCCATCTGCAAGGTGAGCTCGCCAGGCGCGCCGACGATCTGTGCGACACGCTCCCCGAGACGGATGTCGCGCTCGCCCGCCATGGCCTTGGGCAGGCTGTTCATGCGGGGGACCCCGACCCAGCGGTCGCGGCCCGTATCCGCCGTCAGCTCGCCCGTCTTGAGGTAGAGCCCGCGGCTGTGCCAACGTTGCGCGGCATCGGCATGGTCTTCGACGACCTCGCGGAAAGCCTTGTCCGCGACGGTGAAATACTGCGCGCCGTGGTCGAATTCATAGACGCCCGCATAGCGCGTGGACATGCGCCCGCCGACGCCGCGCGACTTGTCGAACAGGGTGACAGAATAGTCGTCGCCCAGTTCGCGCGCGGCGGACAGTCCGGCCATGCCGGCCCCGATGATGGCGATGCGGGTCATCTGAGGTGTCCGGCTACTGATTGAAACTATGCGTCATGGCGGAGCGCTTGGCCTGATTCCAGTAGCGGAAGAAACGGCCCATATCGGTGCCGGGCGGCAGGGAGGAAAACGGCTTGCCCGGCACGGCCTCCGCGCCGACCGCCGTCATCACGGCCCGCAGCGCGGGGTCAGGCGTCTCGGCGGCGAAGACCGGCCCGCCGATCTCGCGCAGCACGTCCTCGGCCCGGCCCGCAATGACCTCCACGCCCATCTCGGCCACGCATTCATGCACGAAGAGGCAGCGCTTGAGCGACCAGCCGCGGCGTTCCATGTCGCCCGAGTCCCACACGAACACCGCGCGCTCGGCCCGGCTCATCACCGGGTGCTCCGCGTCCAGCGCGTCGATATGGACCCAGACGACAGCCATCAGTGATGCGCGCGCTTGTAGCGCTTCCCGGACGGCTTTCTCTGCTGACGGTCCTGCGGCGGCAGGTTCGGGAAGAGCCGCGCGTGGATGTCCTCATAGGAGCCGGCGAGCGCCTTGTTGTTCTTGTAGCTGGTATCGACGTCCGGCCCGCAGAAGTTCTGCAGGTTCTCCAGATTGAAGAAGTACGGCTTGTGCGAGAACGTGCTCGCGCACCACTGCCAGGACAGGTTGTTGGACGCCGGATCGCCGTCGAGCAGATGGGCGAGAAAGAAACGCGCGCCCTCCTGCCACGACACCTTGCGCCAGTGGCAGACATAGCCCGCCACATAGAGCCGCGCGTGGTTGTGCAGCCAGCCCGTCTCGATCAGCTGCCGCAGGAAATGGTCGATCGCCGCGACACCCGTCTCGGCCCGCGCGATATCCGTCGGGAAATTCGCTGCGTAGTCGCGCGCCTCGAAGCCCGTCTTGTAGGGCTCGATGTCGTCCCAGATGCGCTCGCCCAGCTTGGCGTAATGCCTTTGCCAATAGTCGCGCCAGGCCAGCTGCTGCACGAATTTCTCGGCGTGCTTGATGGCGGGAACAGTGGACAACGCCTCGTCGCGCACATCCGCCAGGCTCAGCACGCCGTGGCGGATGAAGGGCGACAGCCGCGTGACCGCGCCGTCGAGGTGATTGCGCGAGCGGCCATATTGCACCGGGTCGATCTGCGACAGCGCGTCCTTGGCGCTCAGCTGCCCGCCTCGGATCGGCGAGACGTGGGTGTCGTCCTCCGCGAGATGCGGGCACAGCGCGCGGATCTGCGCGACGGCCGCGTCGCGCGAACTCTCTAATATGACGGGCCCAGACGCATTCACACAGTGCTTACGCGGCGGGCGGGCTCGCGGTTGCTTTTTCCGTCAGCCTGCGACGACGGCGCAACTCCCAGCGTATGAGGAAGAAGAGCGGCAGGCCGAGAAACAGCACGAACGGGATCGCGCCCGCGACGAAATAGATCACCGCCGCCATGCCCTGTGCGAACACGCCGAGCGCGTCGCCCAGCGCCTCCCCGACCGGCGCAAGGGCCGAGCCCGACACGGCGCTGCGCTTGGTGCGGTAGTTCATGGTGACGATCGACATCTGCACCCGCGCGCGAAGGCTGGCGAGCCTTGCCTTGGTCGCGTCCAGCTCGCCCTGCACCCGCGCCAGCTCGCGCTCGGTCTCCAAGAGGTCCTTGAGCTCTCCGTCGCGCGTGGCGAGCAGCGCCTCCAGTCGGGTGCGCAAGGTCTCCAATGCACGCACGCGCGCGCCGCTGTCGATGATCTGTGCCGTCAGGTCTTCCGTCGTGACCGAGCGGCTGGTCAGCGCGCCGTCCGCCGCATCGACATCGGCCACGGCCCGCTCCGAGAAACCGTCGAGCCATGACGGCTCCGCGCGCATTCGCAAAGTCGCGGTCACGCTGTCGTCCCCGGACTGGTAGCTCGACGCCTCCAGCACCTGGCAGCGGCTCGGCCCGGCCGCCATGCAGGCCTGCGCGTGGGCATCCGCCACCTCGCGCACGGCCCCATAGGGCAGCGAGAAACTGTAGTCATAGACATAGGCCAGCATGGCCTGCAGCGCGGCCGGAGACTGCGATGCCTGCTCCGCACCGCGTGGCTCTCCTTCCGCGGAGCGTTGCAGGAGGCTTTCGACCTGCGGGGAGTCCATCATGTCGAGCCGCTCCGACGTGCTGTCATAGGAGCCATCCGCGCACCCGGTGGGCAACAGGCCAGCGAGCAGCAGGACAATGGGCAGCATCCAGTGGGTAAGTCGTGTCATGCGCCCAGCTTACGTGCGCATAAACATCGTGCAACCCGCCTTTGCGTGCTGCGTAGGACTTTCGCATCGCACGCGCCTCGCCTATGACAGCGTTGTCAGGGTCGCGCAGACGCCCCGAATATTCCAAGGAACACCCCAAAGGACGACCCCAAGGACCATCCATGACCACTCGTATTGCCATCAACGGCTTCGGCCGCATCGGCCGCAATGTCTTGCGCGCCCTCATCGAACAGGGTCGCGACGATTTGCAGGTCGTTGCCATCAACGACCTGTCGTCCACCGACAACCTCGCCCACCTGCTGAAATATGACAGCGTGCATGGCCGCTACCCCGGCACGATCACGGCGACCGAGGACAGCCTCGATCTCGGCTACGGCAAGATACAGGTGACGTCTGTCCGCAATCTGGAGGACCAGGATTGGGGCGATAACGGTGTCGACATCGTCATGGAATGCACGGGCATCTTCACGGCGCGCGACGCGGCCGCCAAGCACATCGACGCGGGCGCCAAGCGCGTGCTCGTATCCGCTCCCGGCGCCAATGCCGACAAGACCATCGTTTACGGCGTCAACCACGACACGCTGAGCGCTGATGATGTCGTCGTCTCCAACGGCTCCTGCACGACCAATGCGCTCGCGCCCGTGGCCAAGGTGCTGCATGAGAATTTCGGCATCGAGACCGGTTTCATGACCACGGTCCACGCCTATACGGGCGACCAGCCGACCTTGGATACGATCCACCGCAAGGACTACAATCGCGGCCGTGCTGCGGCGCTGTCCATGATCCCGACCTCCACAGGTGCGGCCAAGGCCATCGGCATCGTGCTGCCCGAACTCGATGGCAAGCTGGACGGCAAGGCCATCCGCGTGCCGACGCCCAATGTGTCCGTCGTGGATCTGGTGGTGAACACCTCCAAGGACGTGACAGTCGACGCCATCAACGACGCCATGCGTGCTGGAGCAAAAGACATGGCCGGCGTGCTGCAGGTGGTCGAGGACAAGACCGTGTCGATCGACTTCAACCACGACCCGCATAGCTCCTCGCTCGTGACCGGCGAAACCGTGGTCATGGGCGACCGGCTGGCGCGCATCCTGTCGTGGTACGACAATGAGTGGGGCTTCTCCAACCGCATGCTCGACACCGCCGCCGCCATGTCGAAGTTCCTGTAGGCGTGGCCAAGACCTCTCCCACGGGCTCCACGCGGGAGCTGCGCGACAAGCTGAACACGGCGCTGGAGCGCCATCGCGAGGCGCGCGCATCCGATCCGCAGTCCAATCCGGTGAAGCGGCTGGCCTATGACATCTCCCGCGATGTCGAGGACCGGAGCATCGCGTTCCGCGACATCGAGGCGTTGATCAAGCAGTTCTCGGACGAGGCCGCGATCGCGCGTGCCCGCCGCCTGCGCATCCGTGCCGGGCTGGACCGCGTTGAGGATGTGGAGGGAGAGGTCGCAGCGGCGGCCCGCGCACAGGCTGCGCAGGGCTGGGACGCGTTCAAGGCGTGGGCGCAAACGCCCGCCTTGGGGATCGTGCTGACCGCGCATCCGACGTTCTCGCTGTCGCGCGACATCCGCCGTGTGCTGGGCGGCATCGCGTCCGCCGGCGACACGCCCGACGCGCTGGTCGAGGAGTTGAAATCTTATCCCTACCTGCCCAGGCGCGCGCCGACCCTGCTGGAAGAGCACGAGGACACCCAAGGCGCCCTCACCCGCATCCAGTCCGCCATGGCAGAGGCCAATGCCGTCATCCTGCGCGTGGCGCGCGAGGCATTCCCGAAGACGTGGCGCACGCTGACCCCTCACCTCGCCGATGCCTATTCCTGGGTCGGCTACGACATCGATGGCCGCACGGACATCTCTTGGGGCGACGCGCTGCGCATCCGCCTGTCCGAGAAGCGGGACATGATCGCGCGCTATCTCCGCTCCGCCGAAGACCTCACCGCGTCGGGCGCGAAGATCTCCGCGCTGGCCGAGCGGCTGCAGGACGGGCTGCAATCGGCCAAGCGCGACCTGTCGCTGTTCGAGCGCGATCTGGACGTGCCGGAAAACCTCGTCGCGGCGGCCAACAACCTGACCCGCCGGTCGGACCGCCGCCTGATCGACGCTACCGATCTCTTTCCGCTGATCGATTCTGCGCTGGACGGGGCGGATGACGACATGGCGCTGCGGCTGCTGGGCCTCAAGGCGGCCATGAAGAGCTTCGGCCTCGGCACGTCGCGCATTCATTTCCGCGTCAATGCGCGCCACATCACGGCGGCCATGCGCGCGGCTTTCGGGCTGAAGGGCGAGGGCTCTGACAACCGCACGCTGATCCGCCGCGCCACCGAGCTCACCGCCAAGGCGGAGGCCCGCCAGATCAACTTCGCCAGCCTCGCGCTGGAGCGCTCCACCGCGCACGAGAAGATGATCCTGATCGCGCAGATCCACCGCTACATCGATGCGGGCACGCCGATCCGCCTGCTGATCGCGGAGACGGAGGACAGTCTCATCCCGCTCGGCGCGCTCTATCTCGCCAAGCTCTACGGCGTAGCGGACCATGTCGACATCAGCCCGCTGTTCGAGACCAACGACGCGCTCAACAATGGCGGGCGGATCATCGGCAAGATGCTCGAGAACCCGGCTTACCGCGACTATATCGAGCGGCGCGGGCTGTTCGCGATCCAGACGGGCTTTTCCGATGCGGGCCGTTTCATGGGCCAGCTCCCGGCCACACTCGCCATCGAGCGCGTGCAGAGCCAGTTCGCGCGCGAGCTCGCCAAGGCCGAAGTGGACGACGTCGCCGCGCTCGTCTTCAACACCCACGGCGAGGGTCTGGGCCGCGGCGGCCATCCCGGCACGATCCATGAGCGCGTGGACTACGCCATGAGCCCCTACGCCATCCGCCAGTTCGAGCGGCGCGGGCTGGCGCTGGTCCACGAGGTCAGCTTCCAGGGCGGCGACGGCTTTCTCTGGTTCCAGACGCCGGAGCTCGCGCGCGGCACGGTGCTGAGCCTGTTCGCCGCGCGGTTCGCGGACCGCAGCGAGGCGGAAGCCGATCCGTTCTACACGGAGCGGGACTTTTCATGGGATCTCTACCGGACGATCCAGAACGCGCAGGAACAGCTCTATGCCGATCCGGACTATGTCGCCCTGCTGGGCGGGTTTGGTCAGAACCTGCTGATCCCGACAGGGTCCAGGGCCGTGAAGCGTGCCAAGGGCGCAGACGGGGCGGACACGTTCAACCCGCGCCAACTGCGCGCCATCCCTCACAATGCCATCCTGCAGCAATACGGCGCGCCGGCGAACCTGTTCTACGGCGTGGGACGGGCGTCCGCGATCGATCCGGAGAAGTTCGAAGCGCTGCTGCGGAACTCCGCACGCGCGCGCAGCATCTTCCGCATGGTGGATACGACGCTGGACCGCACCAACCTGTCGATCCTGACCAGCTATGGCCGCCTGTTCGACCCCGGCTTCTGGGTGTCCCGCGCCCTGTCCGGCGAGGAGCCATTCCTGGCGCACAAGAGCATGATCATCGCCGACACCATGATGAGCAGCCCGTGGCGCTCCCAGATCATGGATCTGTCAAACAGGCTCAGGCTTGATCTGTTCGAAAGCCTGCAGAGCTTCGGCTCCGAGCCCAATGATGTGCTCACCGTGCTCCACGCCCTGCGGCTCGCCGTGATCATGAAGATGCAGATCATCGCAGCCGAACTCCCCGTGATCAGCGACAGCGAGACCTCGCGCCTGTCCGTGCTCCAACGCCTGCAGACCTTCCAGGTGGACAACATCATCGACAGCCTCGAGGCGCGCTACCCGGCCAAGTCCGATCCGCTCGACTGGATAAACGAACTCACGGAGGGCTCGGAGCTGCAAGACCAGTCCGGCTTCCCGCACATCGCGGAGACCATCGTCAAGCCGCTCGCGCGGGCGCGAGATCTGGTCCGCCAGATCACGGTAGCGGTGACGCATCATTATGATGCGTTCGGGTAGATTTATACCTAGAGGACCCCTTTTCTAACTCCTCCCCTCTTAGGGGAGGTGTCGCCGCGAGCGAAGCGAGCAGGTGACGAAGGGGTAAAGTGTGTGACGTCGTGGGAGACGAGACACCTTACCCCTCCGACCTTCGCTCCACTGCGTTCCGCTTCAGCCACCTCCCCTAAGAGGGGAGGAGTTGGGAGAGCGAGACCGTCGTGCGGTTCCTCGCCAGCATTTCCCCACGACACCCCTGCCCGCTTCCTCTAAACCACACCCATGCTCCAATTCCTCGCCTTTCCCCCTCTGCTTCTCGCCGGCATTGCCTACGCCACATATCGCGGTGTCAAGTGCATGGAGGGCGAGGACCTCTCGCGCTTTGACGGCACCGACAGTGTGTTCCGCGAAGCCGATCCCGACAGCTCCGGCCTGAAGGTCGTCAACGCCTTTCTGCACGAGAACTTCATCAAGCCGGCCCAGGCCGCCGGGGCCAAGACCGGCTGGGAGGACAAGCGCGAGCGGTTCGAGCAGGGCGGGTTGGCGCGCACCGATTGCGTGGCGGAATATCGCGACGGCACCATCCAGGTCGATGGCCACACGCTGCATGGCCGCTGGACGCTGGTGGACGGTTACGACCCCGACCGGCGCATCCTCTATCTGCACGGCGGGGCCTTCACCGTGGGCTCCGACGTCAGCCACCGCCCGCTGACCTGGAACCTCGCGC
>JAHDEU010000088.1 GCA_020628635.1 Hellea sp.
CGTCTTGAACCTCATCGCCAACGCCAAGAAATATGCGCGTGACCCGTCGCTGACACTGGAGCGCTCGGACACGCATCTGCACATCCATGTCGATGACGCCGGGCCGGGCATACCACCCGACCAGCGTGCCGAGGTCCTCCGGCCGTTTTCGCGGCTCGACACGGCGCGCACGCAGAATGTGGAAGGGACGGGGCTCGGCCTGTCCATTGCCCGCGACATCGCGCAAACCCATGGCGGGCGGCTGAAGCTGGATGACAGTCCGGCTGGCGGCTTGCGGGTAACGATGACCTTACCGCGATAGCTCCCGCGAGCGCTCCAGCGCTGCCTTGGCCGCGCGGCGCATGAGTTGGGTCATGCCGTCATCGCCCATCAGCACATCGAGCGCGGCCTGCGTCGTGCCGCCGGGCGAGGTGACGGCTTCTCGCAAGGCCGCGGGCGAGCTCTCGGACTCGTCCAGCAACGCACTCGCGCCGATCACGGTCTGCCGGGCGAGCTTGGCTGCGGTCTCGGGTGCAAGGCCCACCGCCTTGCCCGCACTGGCAAGGGCCTCGCAAAGATGGAAGACATAGGCCGGACCGGAGCCGGAGATCGCCGTCACCGCGTTGATCAGCGCGTCCGTTTCCACCCGCACCACCTCGCCGCACGCGCCCAGCAGTGCTTCGGCGTCAGCGAGGGTTTCGGGCAGCACGTCTTCATTCGCGACATAGCCGGTGATGCCGCGCCCGATGGAGGCTGGGGTGTTGGGCATGGCGCGGATGACTTCGCATTGCGGCGCGCAGGCCTGCAGGTCGGCGAGGGTGATCCCGGCCATGATCGAGATGAGGGTCGCGCCCTTGGGCAGCCGCTCGCCGATGGTGCCGCGCAGATCGGCGAACATCTGCGGCTTGATGGCAAGCAGCACGACCTTGACCGACTTCGGGATGTCGTCGGCGCTGCGGATATGCTTCGCACCGCGCTCGATCGCGTAGACGGCCTCCGTGCCGGGGCGCGGGTCGAGGATGGCGACGTTGCGCCTGCTGACGAGGCCGTCGCGGAGCCAGCCCGACAGCAGGCTGCCGCCCATATTGCCCGCGCCGATGATGAGATGTGTGAGCGCCATGGCCGCGCTGTTACTGGCGCGCGGCGAGGTCCACAAGCGCCTCGGATAGCGCGTCCTCGGGCGAGCGCCCGGCCCAGACCACATATTGCGCGGCCGGGTAGCCTTGCTCGGCCGAATCCAGCGCATGGCTCATCAGGTCGAGTGCCTGGTCAGTCGAGAGCGATGCGCCGCCCTTGAGCGAGACGGAATGACGATAGACCAGTCCGCCATTGCGCGCCCAATAGTCGAAATGACCCACCGTCATCCGCTCGTTCAGCAGGGACAGCAGGCGGCAGATGGCGTCCGACCGCCCACCCGGCACGCGGCCTTCGAACAGGATGAAGACGGAGAGCGTTTCCTCCGCCGGGGACCAGGACAGCGACAGGTCGTAATCGCAGAAATGGCCGCGCAGATCGACGTGGAGCTCATTGGGCGCGACGCGCTCATGCTCATAGCCTTCGGCAATGGCGATTCGGACAAAGGCATCGATGGGGTTGTCGCGCAGCGACGCCACCGCGCTGAGACGCGGTGCGGGCCTGATGCATCTGTCGTCGGCGAGCGCCATGACGTGTCCTTCGATTCCCTGAGACAACGGTAGGCTGTCCGGCGTTCGTGGCAAGGCGAGGGCGCGCCGCAAGGGTGGATAACCGTGCCGCGGTAACCTCGGATATCGGACAGCTGTCCACAAAACGCTGGCGTGGTCGCGCGTTAGCTGGGGATATTAACGTTCGGCCTTGCGGGCGAGATGGTCTTCGCCGCGCTCCCGGGCAAGCTGCATCTGCCGTTGCCGTTCCGCATAGCGCGCGCGGTTGCGGTCCGAGCCGGCGCAGCGCGGGCAGGCGATCCCGGCCTCATATTGCGGGTCCAGCTTGTCTTTTGGCGAGACCGGCATGCGGCAGCCGTGGCACAGGTCCCAGTCGGTCTGCGCCAGGCCGTGGCCGACCGCGACGCGGTTGTCGAACACGAAGCAGTCGCCGTTCCAGAGCGAGTCCTCGCGCGCCTGCGTCTCCAGATATTTGAGGATCCCGCCCTTGAGGTGCATCACCTCCGGCACGCCTTCGCCCAACAGCAAGGATGACGCCTTTTCGCAGCGTATGCCGCCCGTGCAGAACATGGCCACGCGCTTGCCCTCGAACCGCTCACGGTTGGCCTCGAACCAGGTCGGGAAGTCGCGGAAGCTGTCCGTCTTGGGGTCGAGTGCACCGCGGAAGGTGCCGAGCTCGACTTCGTAATCGTTGCGCGTGTCGATGAGCACGGTGTCTGGATCGCTGATGACGGCGTTCCAGTCGTCGGGTTCGACATAGGTGCCGACCACATCCGTCGGATCGACGCTGTCCACACCGAGCGTCACGATCTCGCGCTTCAACCGGACTTTCCAGCGCAGGAAGGGCTGCGTTTCGGCGTCGCTGAACTTCACGTCGAGATCGGACAGGCGCGGGTCGGTCTGCAAGGCCTTCAGCATGGCGTCCAGCGCATCGGGCTGCGCCGCGATCGTCCCGTTCAAGCCCTCGCGCGCGAGCAGCAGCGTGCCCTTGATGCCGAGCGCTTCTCCCCGTTCGAGCAGGCGTTCGCGCATGGCGACCGTGTCGTCCAACGCAACGAATTTGTAGAGCGCGGCGACGCGGAACATGGCCTATCCCGCATCCTCGTCGCGGCCCTCGGCCAGCTCCACCAGACGATCGATCAGGCTGCTGCCGCGCAGGAAGTTCAGTACCGGCTCCGGAATGTCCTGGCGTTCCAGCAGCTTGGTGACCTCGTTGCGGATGAGCTCCGGGTCGTCGCAGGTGCGGGCAAGCATGCGCAAGTCGCGAACGCCGCGGCCGTCTTTCAGTTCGTCTTCGAGGTCGCGCACCGCGCCGCGCAGGGAGAGCATGGACAGTGCGCCCGGCTTGTCGCCGCGCACCCATTGCGCGCCGACCTTGCGCAGGGCGCGGAAGGCCTTGGCGGTCTTGTCCTCCAGCCGGTCGACTGCGCGTTCGGCGCGCGGCGCGATCCATTCCGCCGTGCAGACCTTTGCCGGGTCGGGGGTGGAGGCACAGGCGGCGAGCAGGGGCAGGCAGAGTAGCGGGGCAAGCAATGATTTCATCTGTCTGTCCAATGTTGCAGCATGGTTGCGGCGCGCATGCGGGCCAATCGCACGATTTGGCCGCTTTCGTAAGTCTATCATTGCACCAACGCCGCCACGCGTTAACACGGGGTCTGGGATAGAAAGGGCGAAATGGCGAAGTCCAAAGCCACAGCAGACACTCCCGCCGCTCCCACCATGAGCGAGGATGACCGCGATGCCGTGATGGCACAGCTGAACCGCATTCTCGCTGACAAGCTTTTTTCAGAGACCACGCGCATGAAGCGGTTTCTTCGCTTCGTGACGGAAGAGGCGCTGGCGGGTCGCGCGGATCGGCTGAAAGGCTACACGATCGGTTTGGAGGTCTTCGACCGACCGGAGGACTTCGACCCGCAGGGCGACACCATCGTGCGCGTCCAGGCCGGGCAGCTGCGCCGCCGCCTCGACCTCTACTATAGCGGAGCAGGGCAGGACGACCCGATCCGGCTGACCATACCCAAGGGCCGCTACGCGCCCAGCTTCGAGTTCCGCAGCATCGCGCCGGAGCCCGAACCCGAGGCCGCCAAGATCCTTCAGCTGATCGACTCGCCCAAAGCGCGCAAGCTGCGGCCCGGACTGGCGGTGCTGACCTTGGACAATCTTTCCGACGAAGCTGGGTCCGACTACTTCGCTGAAGGTCTCACGGCGGAGATCGTGTCGGCGCTCGTGCAGTTCCGCCACATTCGCGTCGTCGCCATCCGTCCCAACGTGTCCGGCACTTCACCCGCCATCAAGACCCGGGACATTGTCGAGCAGTATGACGCCGAATTCGTTCTGTCCGGCTCGGTTCGGCGCGCAGGCGACGTCTTCCGCGTCGTCGTAAACCTGATCGTCGCTGAAACGGGGCAGGTCTTGTTCGGGCAGACATTCGACCGGGTCTATTCGCCGGACCAACTCTTCGACTTGCAGGAGAGCATCGCCAGCCATGTCGTGGCGGTCATTGCCGCGCCCTTCGGGCAGATCAACCGCTTCAACCGCCGCAGCCAGGTCGGGCGTCGCAGCTCCGTGCCCGCCTATGAGGCGGTGCTGCGCTTCTACGACATGGGCATGTCGCCCAATCTGGAGCAGGCCAAGGCGCTGCTGGAGGACGTGCGCCAGCTCACGGAGGAGTTCACCAATTTCTCCACGGGCTACGCCATCCGCGCGCTGCTGCACGTCTATCTCTGCGCGCAATGCGTGCCCAATGGCGATCGGCGCATCAATCTGGACGCCGCGCGCTCGCTCGCCCGGCGGTCCACCCAGATCGATCCGCAGAATGCGCTGGGCTATTTCGCGCGCGTCCAGGCGCTCTACCATGACGGCGAGGTGGAGAAGGCCGACCGCATGGCAGAGCGCTCGCTGGCGCTCAACCCTAACGACTACCTCGTGCTGGCCTATATCGCTGTGACGGAGGCTTTCCTGGGCCGCCGGGAAACGTCGGAGGCCCTGCACGAATCCGCGCTCAACCTCGTTGGCAACCCGCCGCCCTGGTTCGATGTCGCGCCGCTGACGCTGGCCTTTGCGGATAGCCAGTTCGAAACCGTCGATGAGCGTATCGAATCAATCGATGAGGACACGCCGCTCGGCTTCGTCTTTCTCAAGCTGGCGGCGCTGGGCCATCTGGGCCGCGTGGACGACGCGCTCGCCATTCTCGACCGCATCGGCAAGGGCGATCCGGACTATCTACGCAAGGCGATCATCACCTTTGATTTCTGGCAGTCCACGCCCAAACTCCACGCGCTGGCGCGTGAGGGTTGGGCGCCCGTGATTGCCGCGATCGACGCACGGAAAGACGCCTGACAGTCGCGGCCTTGACAGCCGGGGCCGCGCCGGACCACATGACATCGCTGTCATAGAAAAGCCGCGGGGAAGCGGCAGGCCAGCGAGGGGAACGATGAACGAAACACCGCTACGCATGGGCATGGTCGGCGGAGGCCAGGGCGCTTTCATCGGCGCGGTGCACCGCCTGGCCGCACGGCTGGACGGCAAGGTGGAGCTGGTGTGCGGCGCGTTCTCGCGAGACGCGGAGAATACGCGCGCGACAGCCGCCGAGCTGGGGCTGGACCCGGCGCGCGCCTATGCGGATTTCAACGAGATGATGAGGGCGGAAGCCGCCCTGCCGGAAGGCGAGCGCATGGAGTTCGTCGCCATCGTCACGCCGAACCACGTGCATTTCCCGGTCGCCAAGGCCGCGCTCGAGGCGGGCTTCCACGTGCTCTCGGACAAGCCCGCGACGCTGAACTATGCGGAAGCCGTAGCGCTCAGGGATATCCTGAAGACCCGGCCCGAACTCTCATACGGCCTCACTCACACCTATCTCGGCCATCCCATGGTCCACGAGATGAAGGCCATCGTCGCGAGCGGCGGCATCGGCCCGGTGCGCAAGGTGTTCGCGGAATATATCCAGGGCTGGCTGGCCGAGCCGGTCGAGGGCAAGCAGGCCGACTGGCGTGTGGACCCAGCCCGCTCGGGCGCGGCGGGTGCGATCGGAGACATCGGCACGCATGCGCACAACCTCGCGGAATATGTGACGGGTCAGACCATGACCCATGTGGCGGCCGACTTGACGGCCTTCGTGCCGGGCCGCCGTCTGGACGATGACGGCTCCGCGCTGTTCCGCATGAGCGGCGGCGCCAAGGGCGTGCTGAGCGCGTCGCAGATCTGCGTCGGCAAGGAGAACACGATCTCGCTTCGCGTTTACGGCGAGACCGGCGGGCTGGAATGGTATCAGGAAGAGCCGAACACGGTGATCCGCACCTATCTCGACCGCCCGACCGAAATGCTGCGCGCGGGCATGGGCTATCTGCATGAGGACACGCAGGCGATGTTCCGCACACCGCCCGGCCATCCTGAAGGCTATATCGAGGCCTTCGCCAACGTCTATCTGGAGTTCGCGGAGGCGGTGCGCTCCGGCAAGGGCGTGTCAGCCGGGATCGACAGCGCGCTGCGCGGGATGGCCTTCATCGACGCCATGGTCGACAGTTCCAACAATGACGCCGCATGGCGGGAGATCTCCATATGACACTGGCCAACATCAAGGGTCCGGCCATCTTCCTGGCCCAGTTCATGGGCGCTAAGCCTTTCGACACGCTGGAGAATGCCTGCCGCTGGATGGCGGATGCGGGCTATATCGGCGTGCAACTGCCCAGCGACAACACGACGGTCATGGACCTGAAAAAATGTGCGGAGAGCCAGACTTACGCCGACGAGCTCAAGGGCCGCTGCGAGGAGAACGGCGTGGCGATCACGCACCTGTCCACGCATATTCAGGGGCAGCTCGTCGCCGTCCATCCGGCCTATGACAAGGCCTTCGACGCCTTCGCCCCAGCCCATCTGCACGGCAAGCCAGAAGCGCGCCAGCAGTGGGCGGTCGAACAAGTCAAATATGCCGCCACCGCGTCACGCCGTCTGGGGCTCGACCGCTCGGTCAGCTTTCCGGGCGCGCTGGTCTGGCCCTATATGTATCCATGGCCGCAGCGTCCGGCCGGGCTGGTGGAAGAAGGGTTCAAGGAGCTGGCCAAGCGCTGGCGTCCGATCCTCGACCACTACGAGGATGAGGGCGTGGATGTCTGCTACGAGATCCATCCGGGCGAGGACCTGCATGACGGCGTGACATTCGAGCGCTTCCTCGAGGAAGTTGACGGCCATGCGCGCTGCAACATCCTGTATGATCCGAGCCACTTCATCCTGCAGCAGCTCGACTACCTCGCTTTCATCGATCACTATCACGACCGCATCAAGATGATGCATGTCAAGGACGCCGAGTTCCGGCCGAACGGCAAGTCCGGCATCTATGGCGGCTATCAGGGCTGGGTCGAGCGGCCCGGCCGCTTCCGCTCGCTGGGCGACGGCCAGATCGACTTCGTCGGCATCTTCTCCAAGCTCGCCCAATACGGTTTCGACGATTGGGCCGTGGTCGAGTGGGAATGCGCGCTGAAGCATCCGGAAGCGGGCGCGCGCGAGGGCGCGAAATTCGTCAAGGATCACATGATCCACGTCACGGACAAGGCGTTCGACGACTTCGCCGGCGGCGAGGTCAGCGTCGAAGCCAACAGGCAAATGCTCGGACTGGCGTAAAGCCGGGCGGGACACAGGGGAAGAAGGGGAGGCCGCCATGGTCGCAGTCACAGCCGAGAGCGCCGAGGTCGGCGTCATCAACCGCAACAAGCTGTTCTGGCTCAGTTGCATCTCGCTTATCGTCACGGCGATGACCTTTGCGATCCGGGCGGGCATTCTGACCCAGCTCTCGGACGATTTCGCCCTGACGGACACGCAGCTCGGCTGGGTCAACGGCATGGCCTTCCTCGGCTTTCCGCTGGCGATGGTGGTATTCGGCTTTCTTTACAACGCCTTGGGGCCGAAACTTATCATGATCCTCGCCTTTCTCGGCCATTTGCTGGGGCTGGTGCTGACGATCACGGCGGGCGGCTTCATGGGCCTGCTGATCTCGACTTTCTTCATCGGCTTTGCCAACGGCTCGGTCGAGGCGGCCTGCAACCCGATGATTTCGGAGATGTACAAGGACGACAAGACGAAGTGGCTCAACCGCTTCCACGTCTGGTTCCC